>NZ_JADDYG010000042.1:14443-16819 GCF_015163535.1 Vibrio sp. OPT46
TACGTACAAGTTAAGAACTAAGGTACTCAACCCACCAAAAATCAACACGATCAAAATTTGGGTTAACACATACAGCGCATCAAAACCCATGATACTTGGCGTTAAAATTCGGTTGTGCGTAATGGTTTGAAATACAAGTGAAGACTGAGCAATGGCCACACCCGCTAGCACTATCGCCAATACTTTAGGAACTCTACGAGACAAAAAATATTGGTAGTTGTCAGCCGTTAGCCCAATACCAATAAACAGACACGCGAAAAGAATCGCAATGCCACCTAGCAGCAGGATTTTCGTTGAATCACGCATGTTGCTTACCTCGCAACAACATAGCGATGAATACCACGCCACCCAATATGCTGATCACGATAGAGATTGGCATTTCATGAGGGAAAATAATTAAACGACTCACCAAGTCGCAACACAACACCAAAATCGCCCCATACATGGCCGTAAGCGGAATGTTCTTTTTGAGATTATCGCCATAAAAGTGACTCACGAGATTCGGTACAATCAGCCCTAAGAATGGCAACTGGCCAACAATCATCACGACACTTGCTGACATGATGGACACCAATAGCACGCCAATCGTCACAACCTGCTGATAATTCAAACCCAAGTTAATCGCGAAATCTTTTCCGATACCTACGGCAGAGATCCTTGCGGCAAAAAGATAGCTGAGGATAACCATTGGTACCGCGATGTACAGCAGTTCAAAATCACCACGCAAGATGTTAGCGAAGTTTGCGACTGTCCAAGCATTCAGACTTTGAAGTGCATCATATTTGTAAGCGATAAACGTAGTCATGGATTGGATGACATTGCCGAAAATAATCCCGACAAGTGGCACAAAAACCACGCTCTTAAATTGAATGCGCTGAATAAAGAAAACAAACGCCAGCGTCCCAAATACCGAGATGCCGAACACGAGCCAAAGGTGATTATCATTACCAAAGAAAACCACGCTCAGTACGTAGCCCAGCATGGCACATTCGATCGTACCAGTTGTAGAAGGTGCCGCAAATCGGTTCTGGCTGATTTGCTGCATGACAAGACCCGCAATACTCAAGCCAGCACCAGCAAGCAATATGGCAAATAAACGTGGTATACGGCTGGTAAAGAAAAGTTCTAATGCTTTCTCATCACCTGAAAAGAGTTGTTGGGGTGTCATGTTTGCCACCCCAACAAATAACGAAACCGTGCTTAAAACCACAAGGGTTAGCAATAACTTCTTCAAAGTTAACCTCTGCTATCTTGGATTACAGTTCAACGGTTTGCTTTATCTCACTGACCATTTTTTCTGTTGCTGTCACACCAGACATCGACAAGTACCAAGCGTCCACATCTAAATAGGTGATTTTATGATTTTTATATGCCGCAGTCGCTTTGACTAAGTCGTTATCCATGGATTTACGAATATCGTTATCCGGCGTACCTGTCAGAGAATTTCGGTCAACCACGAGAATATTTTTCGGGTTAGCTTCACGAATAAACTCATAAGAAATGACATCTCCGTGAGTGCCCGTTTTCACGTGCTCAACCGTTTCCAAGAAGCCAAAGTCGTTATAAATGACGCCAAATCGCGACTGGGCACCAAACGCGCTGATGTTGTCACCCATGCTCAAAATCGTTAATGCATCATTTTTGTTCGATTGGTTGTAGTCACGGATTGCTTTGAATTGAGCATCTAGCGCTTCAATTTTCTGCTCTACTTTTTCTTCGATATTGAAGATCTTACCAATATTGCGCCATTGCGCTTGCGTGCCTTCCCAATAGCCTTGGTTCTCTTTCGCCGCAAAAACAACTGTAGGGGCAATTTCACTCAGCTCTTCATATTTCGCAGACGCTCGCGGACCAACCAAAATCAAATCCGGCTTTTGCATGTAGATAGTTTCAAAATCAGGTTCAAACAAACTACCCGCAGAGGTGTAGTTATCTTTGCTGTATTTTGAAAGGTAACTAGGAAGATTAGAAGAGTTAGATACTGCAACAGGATCGATACCAAAGTTGTCCAGCGCATCTAGCGGGCCAAAGCCAATCACAACCACACGCTCTGGGGATTGTTCTAGCTCTGTTTGACCCATGTAGTGGTCAATCACAACTTTAGCAGCGAAAGAAGGAGAAACAGTAAATAACGACAGCATAGCCGCACCGACGAATTTTTTCATTTTGTTAAGCCTTAATGAGATATATTATCATACGCGTTCGCAATATAACGCTACTCTTTAATGCATTCAACAAAATTTAAGGTACTTTACATTAGTTACGTTTACTCAAGACCTAGATATATCAAAGACTTATAAAACCCATCAGTTCCAATACCTGGGCGTATCATTCATGCGCTTCAATAAACGCTTTGAGTGCCAGCTCATCAATAAT
>NZ_JADDYG010000418.1:0-2582 GCF_015163535.1 Vibrio sp. OPT46
AGCCTTAAGTAATAAGTTCTTTATCGCTTTGTAGTGCTTCAGCTGCTTTTGAGGTAATACTAGTGTGTTGTCTATTGGTAGAAGCAATGACAGTTCATATTCAATGGAGTGATCATCAGATTGCTCTTTCTCATTAAGTTTGTTGAAAAAGAAATGGTCATGTGCATGCTTGATTACAGTCAAAGTATCCTCACTGAGGAAGTGAATGTCTGGGTGGAAACCAAGAGCGTTCAAAAAATTGGCTTTATCAATGATCTTATTGCCTGTTACCTGGCGAGTATCGCACTCATTTCTCTCCAGCCATTGGTAATAGAAAGTGTCTTCTAAGGGTGCCGACATTTTCATATTGTTGATAATGAACTGACTCTTTAAGCAATTGGGCTTTATATCACTGTGAACAACTACTGCTCTTGAGGGACGACTAGCACCAAATTTTTTTTTGTATTCCGCACTACTAGGGGTGTCTAGAAGTACGGAAGAACCGCAGTCATAAAGCACCTCAACATTTCCTAATGATTGTGAAAGAATGAATGACAGACCTTGTTCGTCTATAACTGTTGTAATTTCCATAATGCCCCCAAGCAATATATCTAGTTGATTAACTGGTAATAATTATATCTAACCCTATAGACAAATACCATATTTAAACACTAAATAAAGTAAAATATAATTAACTAATTACATTGACTTTGCCCCGGACAAAGGCGTCACAATAGGGCTCGATAGAGGGTCAGCTTTTTAGGCGAAGCCGTTAAGAAAAGCGATACAAATGCTTCTAGCTCGCCGAAGGCGAATCATATGGCCACCAGCATTCTGCTAGGACGGTGACAACGGGGTTTTGTTGGCATCGTACTAGCGCTGGTGGACAACAGCCATGAGCGGCAATACTTGGCGAGGAACGAGACTTAGTAATGCAGGGGTAAGTCCGGCGGGTGGGCCTCGGTGGCGACTAGGGGGAACCCCCTATTAGTGGAGAGCAATTTTAAGTTTCTATTTTAGTTCTATGAATTCATTAACACGAGAGACAAAAAAAACCCCGACAATATTGCCGGGGCTGGTCGCTTGGGGAGCGTTAATCCCTGGTAGGTTCTGAGTCTAATGCTTTAACATAAACAGCATCAGCAACACCGTTTTCACACATTGAAGTAGCTGAAAAATTGTCTTTTGTGGTTTGACTGTAAAGTTCACTGTGTTGCGAGTTACTGAGCCAGATCAGGCTGTTATCATCGTCCAAACCTAAAAATCCTTTGGTTGGTGAGTAGATACGATAAAAAGAGCTCAGCTCATAGGTTTTAAATACCCTGCTATCTGGTAATGAGAACCAATAGCAGTCCCAATCTAAGTGAATATAGGCTTGCCTCTCTTGACACGGTTGTGAGAAACCTATCACTTTGTAGCCTTGCAGAACTAAGCCATAACCATTAACGACAATGACCTCCTCTCCAGAAGAAAACCTTGATTCGCACAATGGTATTGAAGTTAAGCTATTTTCAATATATTTCAGCATGGATATTCCTCTCTTACTCCTTGAGATTAAGCTGTTAAGCCAGTAAACAAATCTTGCTCTAGCTCTTTGGATGAGAACTGAAATCCTTGACTGATGTTGAATTCCCGGTCAGCTACCAAATCTACAAAAAAGTCATGAACATTTTCATTCTTACAACACTCTTTAATGTTCTGGGCTGCAATATAGGCTGCATGCTTAGGATTGATAGCACTGACAACGAAAGCTTTGCTCTCTGAAGAGCCAAATCGAACTGAAGTTAAAAACTCCGTATATTGGTCAAATTCATTGCCCCGCAAAACTACTTTAATTTCACTACCCTTTGAAGTCTCAAGTTTTACATAAGAGAATCCATCTTCTAGCACTTCAAGTAGTGCTCCCTTGCAACCTTTAAATGCACCTTCAGTTACGATAATTTTCATAAAGCCCCCAAGCCCTGAATATCAATCAACGATTAAAGCATTTCTGCCCCAATCCATAATAGCCATTATACCAAACAGACTGTTAAATACCACATAACAACACTAATTTCAGTTAAATATATTTAACTATATTGATTGACTTTTGGCCGGACAAAGGCGACACAATAGGGCTCGATAGAGGGTCAGCTTTTTAGGCGAAGCCGTTAAGAAAAGCGATAAAAGGCTTTTTGCTCGCCGAAGGCGATTCATATGGCCACCAGCATTCTGCTAGGACGGTGACAACGGGGGTTTGTTGGCAATGTCCTAGCGCTGGTGGACAACAGCCTTGAGCGGCAATACTTGGCGAGGAACGAGACTTAGTAATGCAGGGGTAAGTCCGGCGGGTGGGCCTCGGTGGCGACTAGGGGTATCCCCTATTAGTGGAGAGCAATTTAGCCACCGAGACGATGGCTAAATTCTATAGGTTAGGACCACTCAAAGATCGGCAATGATCGCTCTTCTCCTGCATCTGAATCTAACTCGACACACTTAAAACCCAATTGGGCTGCTTTCGAAAGGATAAAATTTAGCTCGTCAGAATATTCTTTACGGATATTTAAATCGTGTTGTGTATGCAATTTAATGAAATAGCCCGTATTTCGTTTTGCTACTAATGA
>NZ_JADDYG010000419.1:0-337 GCF_015163535.1 Vibrio sp. OPT46
TCAAAATCGCGGTTATTTTTAATTTTATTAAAAGAGGCTTCGTCGTAGGATTTTGCACTAAAAAAAGCAATGTTAATCATGGTTCCCTCTCAAAAAGTGCGGACTTTATAAATAAATATGCTTATAAAGTAATGCAACTTAGCCGCAATGAATAGAGAAATCTTCTCTTTGACTTTTGTTGTATCAAATAACGATAAGAAGTACGCCTTTCAGCGAGTCTATCTTATGGTTCCGCATTAGATACTGTTTGCTTTACGAGCATTAACTGACTAGCATTATCGCTCTTTTCTTGTTCACTTTATTAGCTTAGGCGTTACGACAATGTCAGTAAAATGGT
>NZ_JADDYG010000420.1:0-470 GCF_015163535.1 Vibrio sp. OPT46
ATTAACTGGGTTCGTACTCGCCAGATAAACAAACTCCAACAAGCCGGTTACAAAGTGATGTGCTATACGGTGAACAATCCAAATAAACTGAAATACCTACCTCAATTAGACGGTATTTTTAGTGATCATCCACAGCGCTTTATGCCATAGCCTATAAGAGCCAGAACATTAAAGGGGACCTTTTATTACCACTCAATCTGAATTGGTGTCCCCATCTCGACAAGCTGGATAAATTCGTCCATCTCCTCGTTGGTAATCGCAATACACCCATTAGTCCAATCAAAACTTTGGATGTAAATCGGCAACTGACTCTCACCGTTTTTTAAGCCATGAATTTTGATGTTCCCTCCAGGGGACACACCTCGGCGCTTCGCTTCCAACGTATCAATCGCATCAGGGTAACTGATATGCACAGAACGATAAAAAGCAGAGTCCTCTATAACATAATCTAGAGTGTATTCGCCCTCTGG
>NZ_JADDYG010000421.1:0-206 GCF_015163535.1 Vibrio sp. OPT46
GCAACTTGTTGATTAATTGGAGATTCAGATAAAGCACTCACCAAGCAACAAAGTTCTGCAAGAGATGCGCTGTCACCATCAACTTCACTATAAGACTGTTCAAATACGATGGAGGCAGAGTAAGGCAGTGGTTCATCCAGTTTCAGAGCAGAGCTCAAGAAAGCTTGCATAATCATCATGCCTTTTGCATGTAGATTGCCTCCAAG
>NZ_JADDYG010000422.1:0-802 GCF_015163535.1 Vibrio sp. OPT46
GAATCTGACAAGATGTGAATACTGAGGAAGTTAAGGTAAGAATAGTAACGCTTAGTATATCGTACAGCCCGCAAGCTTCTTCCACGTCGAAACAGCAAGTGGAAGGAATAAAAATTGCCGCGTGAAGCGGCAATAGAGTTGAGAGTTTTAAACCTTAAGCCACACGTTGATATTGGGAAATAAGCGTTTTTACATCTTCTAAATAGCCTTCCCGCAGTAAGTTATCGACCGTTGCTTCTAGCTCTTCGAGAGACATCGTGAAGCAAGTGGATTTACCAGTCATCAGGGTCAGATATTGATGATACTCTTCTTCTGTATAGTGGCCTAAGCGATCAAGTAACAGTGTTTTGATTCCATGATGAATCAAGCCGTAGTATGTATGTCGATGAAGTAACATGGCGATCTCCTTATCAAGCTCATACGCTACTCATTTGCAGCCTGCTTGACCTTCTGGATAATTCGATTTACTCCAATAATGCACATCTAGTGCCAATTCTATATTTGCAAATTAAAAAGTGCTGGAAGGTGCAAAATTCTCGTTCTGTAACCATCTTTGGATGACGACTTGAAGTGCATTTAACGTGGTGGGCTTTTCGAGCCTGTCATCCATGAGTTTCGAAATTAGCTCCAACTCTCTAGCTCCAGACTCACCAGATAAGGCAATGATTGGAACGGAGGATGTGATTTGCTTAATCCGCTGGCTGGCGTCAAATCCATTCATTACCGGCATTTGGACATCCATAAGAACGAGATCAATCTTGTGAGAGTGGAATAGTTCTACCGCAGAGGCTCCATTATTTGC
>NZ_JADDYG010000423.1:0-368 GCF_015163535.1 Vibrio sp. OPT46
TCATTCGATGTACAACGTGACCACATTAAGCTAATGAAGAACCTCAAACGTTTACTGAGAAGTGAAGGCACAATCGTATTTTCAAATAACAAACGTCACTTCAAGATGGATGAAGAATCACTCGCTGAATTGGGTTTGAAGGCTCAGAATATTTCTTCTCAAACGTTACCATTAGATTTTGCGCGTAATAAACAGATTCATAACTGTTGGCTAGTAACGCACGCGTAGTATAAACAAAAGGATTAATACGTGCTGATATTGTATAGCACGGAGGGATGCCATCTTTGTGAGATGGCATTTGCTCTAGTAGACCAAGTCGGTTTGGCCGAGCAAACAGATATCATTGATATTGCGTTCGATGATGTACT
>NZ_JADDYG010000424.1:0-487 GCF_015163535.1 Vibrio sp. OPT46
CTTATCGCAAGTTAATACGTCCTTCATCGCCTCTGACTGCCAAGGCATCCACCGTGTACGCTTAGTCACTTAACCATACAACCCCAAAGAGTTTCGCGAAGCGAATCTTGAGGATGTTGTTAAACAACCAAAGTTGTCTGCAATTATTTAAACATGATGCAGACTCGATTTTGCCGGACTCAAATTCCAAGAACACTTGAATGTGTTGTATTGGTGTTTGTCATAAAGACAAACATTGAGAACTTTACAAACAACAATAAATTGTTGTTTTGTCAGCTTTCCAAATTGTTAAAGAGCATGATGCTTCCGAAGAAGACCATTTTCTAAGCTTTTTCAGCGGCAGAAAACCCAACCACGTACGTTTTACTGAAGTGGTTTGGAAATTCAAATCCAAAAATACTTAGAGAATGGTGGGCGATACCGGGCTCGAACCAGTGACCCCCTGCTTGTAAGGCAGGTGCTCTCCCAACTGAGCTAATCGCCCACA
>NZ_JADDYG010000425.1:0-503 GCF_015163535.1 Vibrio sp. OPT46
TTGTACCATTCCAGTACTCGACTGGAGGGAAACAACGGATGCTGGGAATTTCAAAGCGAGGAAATAAAGAGCTGAGAGAACTCTTTGTTCATGCCGCACGAGCAGTGATGTGGAGGGAAGAAACTGCTGAACGCTATTTCGGTTCATGGTTATTAGATTTGAAACGTCGAAAGCCTTTTAATGTTGCTCTAGTTGCGTTAGCAAATAAGCTAGCGAGGATTGCATGGTCAGTAATGACAAGTCACAAGCCCTTTGAATTAAGAGTTTAATCTAGATTTGCATATGGTAATGAAAGATGACAAAACGGTTAGACCACCAGATTGAAGACCTGATGGACAGAACAGCAACTAGAGTGCTTTCACGTTTTTGAGGACAATCTGGCGCGGATCTCATCGTAGAGCTGGGGCTAACTAATCAGTGTCCCAATTAGACTCTGAATACATTAGCGCAAACCAACGCCGTTATTTGGATTTTTCACTTGCAAAACGGGGCGTACCATACAT
>NZ_JADDYG010000426.1:0-335 GCF_015163535.1 Vibrio sp. OPT46
AATGGTGCGGAAGGAGAGACTTGAACTCTCACACCTTGCGGCGCCAGAACCTAAATCTGGTGCGTCTACCAATTCCGCCACTTCCGCAACTTGATCTGTAGATATCAAGATAATTGGTAAAATCTCAATATCATTGTATGTGGCAGGGCTACCTGGATTCGAACCAGGGAATGGCGGCATCAAAAGCCGCTGCCTTACCGCTTGGCGATAGCCCTACATTGCTCTAATAAAAGAGACTTAAATAATGGTGCGGAAGGAGAGACTTGAACTCTCACACCTTGCGGCGCCAGAACCTAAATCTGGTGCGTCTACCAATTCCGCCACTTCCGCAACTT
>NZ_JADDYG010000427.1:0-227 GCF_015163535.1 Vibrio sp. OPT46
GCGCATGAAAATATGAGTGAGACTGAGAAGCAGGTCGCCGATATGGGTATTCCAGTGTTAACTTATATCATTGGCGCGCTAGATAAAGCGTATTAACACAGTCGTAAAGTCGGGCGATACAAGATTTATGCAATTTCGATCAATTGATGACATCTAAAAGAAAGGATGCAAATGCTGGGGAACCACACCCAGCATTCGGACACTCATTTACCTATATTTTCGAACCG
>NZ_JADDYG010000428.1:0-405 GCF_015163535.1 Vibrio sp. OPT46
ACTTTAATGCTAAATTTTCCATACTGCCCCCAAGCAATGTATATCATTGATTAACTGTTAATAATTATATCTAACCTCACACATAAATACCATATTAAAACACAAGTGATTGTTAAATATAATTAACTATATTTGTTGACTTTGGCCCGGACAAAGGGGCCACAATGGGGCTCGACAGAGGGAAAGCTTTTTAGGCGAAGCCGTTAAGAAAAGCGATACAAATGCTTTTAGCTCGCCGAAGGCGATTCTAATGGCCACCAGCATTCTGCTAGGACGGTGACAACGGGGGTTTGTTGGCAATGTCCTGGCGCTGGTGGACAGCAGCCTTGAGCGGCAGAACTTGGTGAGGGACGAGCCCTAGTGATGCAGGGGTAAGTCCGGCGGGTGGGCCTCGGTGGCGACTAG
>NZ_JADDYG010000429.1:0-998 GCF_015163535.1 Vibrio sp. OPT46
AACAGTAAGATCGTTTTTGCTGTTGTTCTCGGTCATGATACTGATACACACAATAAGAAATTGTACCAAATGTAACATTGTAGGCTTAAATGTGCCAGCAAGTAAGCAAATCAACCTTATACATACTTATACAGACTTATCCACAGCCGAAAACGTCCTAGATGGCACGGTAAGTCGTCCTAAGCGATCTTCAAATCTTCCTAAATGTAATAGTGTTTCGTCCTAGATGATCTTAAACGAAATCCTAACTCACTGAATTATAATGACATAGAGAGGTTATCAACACCCTAATAAGATCTTAAAAAAGATCTTAATAAGATCAATAAAAATATTATTATTAAATTGTGTCTAGAAATTAAACAGTTAGGAGGGTTACGCACGATCTTGGAGAGCAAAGAAATAGTAATAGTTCTTTTTTTGCTTGTTAACTCAAAAAGCCACTCAGTAGAGCTATGTGAGCTAATTTAGTCTATTTAGACATATATACCGGGTTGTGTCCAATCATAAGCATAGAGGCGCTCTCAGCTTGCATTTGCCCTAAATATTCAATGACGATCTTTAGATCATTCATTTAATTAACCATTTGGTTTAAGGATCATACGCACGAACACAATGGGTTTAATCTTCCGAGGCTCTCCAGAACCATCATGTCATATAAACAAAGAAAGTTAAAAAATCATACACAAACAACTGTTATAATATGGTATTTAATGTTATACTAATGGGGAATTAATGGTTCTATCCCGTTGAAATATATGTAATAGCTTGGGGGCTAAAATGAAAAGAAGATCTTTTGTAAGTAGAGAAGAACTAAACTACGCTAAAAATTTACTAGTCTCTTATGGCTGTATGAATAAGGTGATTAACAGCGCCATTCAAATGGTAGATGAACTTGATATAGAGCCTGGCCTAAAGTTCCAGGCTAAGATGGGATCATTTAAGAAGGAATTGGATGTAGCTATATCAGCTATAGGAAAACCAGAATCACGTGCCAAGTT
>NZ_JADDYG010000430.1:0-481 GCF_015163535.1 Vibrio sp. OPT46
AAGCATGGTTGGACGAAGCCAGAGCAAAAATCCCATTTTCTAATCAGCTATCGCAGCTAAATCAACTCGATAGTCACGATACTGCTCGGTTTATCACATTGGTTGATGGTGATAAGCGTAAAATGAACATCGCGCTAGCAATGCTTATGACTTACGTTGGCACGCCTTGTATTTACTACGGGAGTGAAGTCGGTCTAGAAGGAGGGCTAGACCCGGATAATCGTCGTTGTTTTCCTTGGAATGAAATTGAAAGTTCACAATGGCTATCGCTTTACCAACAATGGATCAAGATACGTAAACAATGTAAGCCTTTACAGTCGGGCTGTATTCAATGGCTTCATTGCACTAACAACCAGTTGGCGTACGCACGTGTACTGGGTCGCGAAGCAGTCGTTGTTATGATTAATCTCAGTGGTAATGAATGTTCAATCGATTTACCTATGTGGCAACTGGGCTTGGAGGTTAGCCAAGTTATATCGTT
>NZ_JADDYG010000431.1:0-359 GCF_015163535.1 Vibrio sp. OPT46
TAACTGTTTAACGATTTGTACTCTAATTAATTTTAGTTCAACTTTCAACGAAAGGGGGTTGGTTAACTAGTTCTGCCGTGCATAGAGAATTCGTTGAGCAAGGTATGTTCAATTCTTCTTTTTTATATTTAAAACAATTGCTTGTGATGTGTTTTTATTCGCCATAACGTTGCCCTGACGTAGGGTTGAATTTATTTTGAATTTTTTTGTACATTTCAACTCAACTCGCTTGCATAGATATAAGCTGTGATAGCTTAGAACTCTACATATAAAAAGGTTAGAGCTCTAATTTTTGGTTAAGGCTTGGTCCTGTGAAATCGGTTAGGTACTGTTATCCTTAGATTTATTTATTGCTTGAT
>NZ_JADDYG010000432.1:0-258 GCF_015163535.1 Vibrio sp. OPT46
GGTATGTACCGCGGTACAGACAAAGACGTAAACAGCTTTGGTGTTGCAGCAACAATGGTAACGACCTCTGATGTTTCAGACGATGTCGCTTACAACGTGGCAAAAGCTGTGTTTGAAAACTTTGATACCTTCAAACGTCTACACCCTGCATTCGCAAACTTGAAGAAAGAAGACATGGTGAAAGCTGGTCTTTCTATTCCTCTTCACCCAGGTGCAGAAAAATACTACAAAGAAATGGGTCTAATTAAGTAATTTCCT
>NZ_JADDYG010000433.1:0-2342 GCF_015163535.1 Vibrio sp. OPT46
AACGGCTGAAGTATGCTGCCGAACTCGACCGTGACCTGACATTCTACAAGATATACATCGATGTGTACGATGGTCGCGACAAGCTATTCAGTTTCGATCATCTGGACTTGGTAAAGATTGGGTATCGGTTCGAAGTGTTGAGCGACTGCGTATATCGAGTGACTTGGGAAGAAACAGAAAGGATCTTCACGTGCGGCCAAAGAGAAAAGCCATCAGACATATTGCAGCAAAACATGCCTGTCCATATCTAGACCGCTCGCCACAGCGTCGAAGCTAGCGCAGTCTGCGTAGACCGAGGAAGCGGAACATGTAGGACACCAAACCTTGGCACTTCCACACCGAACTTAATCATGGGGCTCTATACGAGCCCTTTTTTATTACGTGCGCGGTATTGCGAGCATTTTGGGAGGGGCCCGCTTTGCGGGAGGGACCTAAAAGCGGAGCAAACCCCCGAATCTGTATTACGGGGGTAAATTCCACCATGCTTCAACGGTTCGATTAAATCTTGATTAGGCTATAATAAATAACAAAACACTTATGCAATTAATTTATCTTATTGAAACTATGAAGCCATCTGTTGAGCATATCGCAAGGAAAACTGCACAATGTGCGCATAACAGGAAACTAATTGTCGTATAACAAGCGTTAGATGACCTTTAGGTAATTAAGGAGTAATAATGAAATATAGATTAGGTTTGAAAGAAATTACTGAAGATGATGTGAATGCACAGTGTCCGTTTATGCCGGAACCAGAAGATTACCAAATGTATGTAGCTGCTTTCGCTGATGATTTTAATCAGCTAGATATTGTTGAAAGTGCTGTCGTTGAAAATAATAGTGTGATCATCAAGTTAGCTGAGGGAGTCGACATTGAACAACTACGACAAGTAAGTATTTCAATACATCAAAACTACTGGGACTACTTACGAACAACAGGTTTTGAAAAGATCGCTTGACTAACTGTTCAAGAGTGATTCGCAACGCGCGGCATTTGACCACGCGTTTTTTATCTTTGCTACTTGATTCAGTATTTTCTTAGTCGTAGCCTATGTGCGCTAGGTTTTATATGTCAAGGATATGAAATGGCTAAGTTTTTAAATACAAGTGCGACAAACTACTACCTCGAAGAACTGATAAAGAACGCTTCTGAAAGGCTAATCCTCATCAGCCCTTTTCTTAAGCTTAATGATCGTATTCGAGAGCTTTTGGAAGACAAAGACCGATTAAAGATAGACATTCGAATTGTCTATGGCAAAAGCGAACTACAACCTGATGAGATTAACTGGCTAAAAGGTCTCTCCTTTGTGCGTACCAGTTTTTGCAAAAACCTCCATGCAAAGTGCTACATGAATGAAAGTGCTTGTATCATTACAAGTTTAAATCTCTATGAGTTTAGCCAAGTAAATAATAATGAAATGGGCATCTTCATTGACCGTGACGAAGACCCCAATGTCTACAAAGATTCCTACGAGGAAGCGCAACGCATTATTCGTATTAGTGACGAAGTTAGAATCTCGTTAGAGAAAGTTCAAGCTGTTAATTTAGATACGGAATCTACTGAAAAGCCTGTTACAGAGAATGAACTAATTAAACTCAGCTCTTCTAAGTTAGCTAAAAAGCACAAACTTAAAACAGATGAGTTTCTCAGCTTGTGTGTTAATAAAGGATACTTAACGTTAGATGACGGAAAGCACTTATTAACCGATGAAGGTAAATCCTCAGGTGGTGAGTTTAAATACAGCAAACGTTTCGGTCCATATTTTGTCTGGCCTGAGTCTCTACAAATTCAGTAACCATGATACAGCGTTAACGATAAAAAGCTTTATTTATAGCTTTTTATCGTTTTTTAGCGTTACTTTAGCTTGTGTGGCAGGCCCCACTGCAATATGCGCATCCATTTGCTCGGCTGTAGGATAATTTCGCCTTTGCAACTGCTCCAACACAGCTTTCGAAGGTACCTAAAAACTCTTTATCCTTAATTTGAGATAGGTAAATACAACTATCGCTGTGAACTTCGTGATCTCCATTAGTCTGAGCTCTTTTATTTACATAATATAACGGCATTACAAGCCTCCTTGTTTATGTGTGAAGACTCATATTAACCTGTATGAACTTTCACAACTCTTAGGTTGATCATAGAACGCCTAAAAACATCACTCCCATACTCAAAGTGGCATCATGAGAATTTAAAGGCAAAAGTTAGAAGCGTTTTATGTTAAGGTATTGTTTTATCATGCTTTCAAGTAATAGCTATTGTTAGCTAGGTTAAATACATGAATAACATTCGATACTGGCTTCTTTTTTTTACAGGGATTTGCCTTTTTTACGCAGGCACTCAGGTC
>NZ_JADDYG010000433.1:2468-2942 GCF_015163535.1 Vibrio sp. OPT46
CGTATAACTCTTGGAAAAAACAGATAACTCACCATAAGCAATTCGATGGTGATAGAGATGCTTATCAGAACTTAAAAGCCATTCATCGTAAAATTGAGGATTTTTCAAGAAACAAGACACCCATTATTCTTTGGGCATACCAAGATGCTATAGCGTTAGCAAACTCGGGGAACTCTCAGGTTGCGAGGTTAACACTAAGAGATATGCGCCGTGAATTATCTACTAGCCAAATTGATAGGGTTTACTATGAATTTCGCAGTAAAGTGGAACACGTAATGATTTCTGATTTTGGTTCGGATGAAGATTTGCCTGAGTGTATTCTTTCTTACCGAACATATCTCAAAGACTACATTCTTTTCTGTTCTAAGTGCATACATAGTTCCATGCATAACACCCCAATCGACACAGTAATTCCAAACACTCCATATAGAATTGAGGAGTTGCTTGATGACGGCCACCTTTACACAAGAATAG
>NZ_JADDYG010000433.1:2998-4285 GCF_015163535.1 Vibrio sp. OPT46
AACATGAATTTGACAACATTCGCCTGTATTTTAAACATAAATGGGAATTGTAATAATGAGTAAACAACGCTTTCTTAAAAGGCTCCATCTGGAGCCTTTTTAATTATTTTTAAACTATTTTCTTTAGAGAGCGTGCATACTTGAGGATTTTGTGGGCAATCTTAATATCATTTGAAGCCCCTAGCTCTAAGAGTGCAACCCCAATTAATACTTGCTGCGCAGTAACCAACTGACCAGTTGGAAGCTCTAAGCGATCATGCCGCATTACGAAGTTTTCCCAATCTTCACAAGAGCTCAATTCCCTACCCTTATTCATCCTCATCAAGCGTTTACACTCTGGAGGAATCGATTTTCCCTTATCCCATTCTTTGACCGTTCTCACAGTTTTTAAACAAAGTTTAGCAGCTTCTTCGACGGTTAAACCACATTCAAATTCACGAAAAATATAGTTTTTAGTCATTTCGTGATACTTCATTGAATTGTCCCTCAAAAGAGAGACATTTTATAGGATACGCATATGCAATCGTATTCAACATAAGCGCCCATAATACGAACTTAAAGGTTAGAAGAATCGATTTTGCAGATTTGCTCGACTATTTGAGTATGGATGGAAACACTGAAGCTATTCTGCTTTATTTAGCATTGGTGAAGTCAGTTTAGTTACACCGTATTTGGCTTTTGCTTCCTTGCAAGCTTCATCAGCTGTCTTGTATGGGCCATGAACTTCGATTCCACCACAGCGACCACTTCTGTATCTGACACCATGCACGTTGGTTTTGCATCTTGCTCATTCAATATGAGACAACATGGACACGCATTTGCTTAACCCAAACGTGTAAGTACTACATTAGTTTTATAGGAACAAGGAATCTAACAGATGTAAACTCTCTACTTTTCAATCTATACCTAGATCTTTCTTCATATGTTCACTCAACTCGTTAGTGGTTCTTACATTAATCTTATGTTTGCAATGATGGATTCTCAACTCTTCACCAAATAATTTTACTAGTGATTTGGTATACAAAGTACTAATATTATTTATTATTCTATACAATGTATCTTTCTGATAAACAGATCTTTTCGAATTTTGTATTGCAGTCTTCATATTTTAATATCCTTACACGTTTAACTTTATAATTTAAAAAATCAATTTCAACTTTTATTATTACTTTTTCCGATATGTAATGAATCATTATCAATGATGCACAATCAACAATTAAATCACCCGAATCCAACTTAGTAATTTCACGAGACAAATTCTTTATTTTTAAATCTTTATTTTCTATA
>NZ_JADDYG010000433.1:4402-5059 GCF_015163535.1 Vibrio sp. OPT46
CCAATATAGTTTTATTAAGATAGTAGTCTGCCATTATTTCATGGCGGCTTTTAAATATCATTGTCCCCCTCCGATGATGCAAGTTATACTTTCCCACCAGTTAAAAGACAACGTGACTCAGAGTTGCAAAAAGGTAACAATCATGGAATTGATGAACAATGAGCTGATCTGCTTTGCAGCCATTTGTAAACACCTCTCTCTTACAGAGGCATCAAAAGAACTTGGAAAGTCTAAAGCTCAAGTCAGCAGGCAGCTAGCAGCATTAGAAAAACAACTTGGCGTAACACTCGTCCACAGAACAACAAGGAAACTCGTTTTAACTGATCATGGCGAAAGCATTAGAGAGCTTGCTATCAAGACGTTAGAGAGTTTGCACGAGTTAAATTACAGAGCTAGCTCGTTGAGTGAATGCATTGATGGAAAGTTTAAAATCACAATGCCCAACTCTATAGCCTCTTCTATTTTTGGTTCTGTTCTTAAAGACTTAAAAGAACGATATCCAAAAGTTGATTTTGAAATATCGTCAAGTAACAATGTGGAAAATTTATTAGAAAGCAACGTAGATTTAGCGATTAGGCTTAATAATGTTATTGATGACACTCTTATTGCACATAAAATTGGTGATTATAGTGATGTTTTGATATCTAGGGTAAGTAA
>NZ_JADDYG010000434.1:0-518 GCF_015163535.1 Vibrio sp. OPT46
GGTGTTAATAAATACCGCCGAAACAATATGTTACAAAGATTAGCGTTAGGCCTAGTTGAGTAGACAACGCAAAATTCTAAATCTGAACAACCGCCCTAAAATGACTCACTCTTCAATACTTGTGATAACTCAGACCTAATAAAAGTAGATATCTCAGCTAGCTTTCTTGGCAAAGGGTTTTGATAAGGGTAGGCAATATACATGGAACGTTCTATATCAAAAGTTTGCGATATTCGGATGTTTTTGTCTATATAGTTACTTTTAATAAGATAGTTTGGAATGACACCAACCCCAACTCCCTCAGAAACAAAGTTTATTAAAATAGAGGTGTTATCAACTTCGATAACATCAGTATATTGATTTTTAATTGATTCCTTATTCGAATGATGTTTGTAGATTAATAGTGTTTTGTTGTTGGCATTACTTACCCTAGATATCAAAACATCACTATAATCACCAATTTTATGTGCAATAAGAGTGTCATCAATAACATTATTAAGCCTAATCGCTAAATCTAC
>NZ_JADDYG010000435.1:0-563 GCF_015163535.1 Vibrio sp. OPT46
ACAAGATACTAAAACGATTAGAAAGTATCGGGATGCTAGAGCTAAACTATGGCTCAGTAACCATTACCAATCCGAAGCGCTTAGAAGAATACTTTAAAGAACTCGAGCAATAGATCCATTCAACAAACGGTAAGTATTGTCTAACGATAGCTAAAAACCTTATGCATCTAATTGGTAAAGAGCACAACACCATTTGCGCTTAGGCAAGTGGCGCTGTGACACAAAAACCATTGAATTGACTAAGCTATATTCAATTCAGATTTCAACTCACGTTTCAAAATCTTTCCTGTCGCACTCATCGGGAGGTGTTCACGAATTTCGACATAACGAGGATATTTAAACGAGGCTAATTGCTCTTTACCCCACTTTTGTAATGAATCGGCGTCAATGTATTCTTTTGGTTTAAGTACAACGTAAGCTTTTATCTCTTCGCCATACTCTTCATTTGGAATCCCTATCACCGCGACCATTGAAACTGCAGGATGAGTCATGAAAACTTCTTCAATTTCTCTGGGATAAACATTAAATCCACCTCGAATGATCAGATCTTTCATTCTATCGAC
>NZ_JADDYG010000436.1:0-293 GCF_015163535.1 Vibrio sp. OPT46
AAACCGTTTAAAGCAGGGTTGCTTAAAGAGAAGTTAGATAAGGCAATTGGGTTACGTGTTTCCAACACGACGCCTGCTGAACCACACCAAGAGAACACCACCCCCGATAAAACTCATGAACTACCTGCAAGTTCTGAGCAACCAGAAGCAACGGTAACGCCTATTCGCTCCGAACGCATCTTGCTTGTCGAAGATAATAGAGTGAACCAGAAAGTGGCTTCTCTATTGCTATCTAAAGCAGGCTATCAATTCGAAGTCGCAGAAAACGGACAAATTGCAGTCGAAATGTTCCA
>NZ_JADDYG010000043.1:0-629 GCF_015163535.1 Vibrio sp. OPT46
TCTCTGTGATCATTCGCTTTTCTAGGCTTTGATAGTCCTGACGCAGCGCTTTTAGTTCATCTAAAATATAGCGTTCCATTAATGGTCTATCTAACAGATCCGATTCTGAATACTTTTCCTCCGATGCCATTGTTGGCAAGGCAAGTATCAGCGAGAAAAAAATACCAATAAATAAGCGCATATAACGTCCTTTCACGAGAAGAGTACAGATAGACCATGCAACAATAGCAAATAGCACAAACGTTTAGCAAAGTTATTACAAAAGAAATAACAGTCGTCTTCGTAGAAGTCATATTCTTGTTGTTTTTCAGTTTGTTCCTGATGGTTATTTGTTGTGATATCTTTTATCCTCCTTGCGAATTTATGATTAATGGAGTGAGCATGGACGCGCGAGCTAAGGATTACTTAGAACAATTCCTAGAATTATTATCACCAGAACAAAGGGAAGCTGTACCATCAGTCAGTGCTGACTATTATTGTGCCGATGAATACAACGCGAATGTATGCGCAGATTTGGTTCGTATTGGACAGATGTATGGTACGCCCCGTTTTGCAAGTGAAAAATCCAAATAACGGCGTTGGTTTGCGCTAATGTATTCAGAGTCTAATTGGGACACTGATTAGTTAGC
>NZ_JADDYG010000004.1:0-4582 GCF_015163535.1 Vibrio sp. OPT46
TGCCCCATTCAAAGTTAGAATTAGGGATCATGCTTGTATCGAATATCTGTTTTGCAATAATTATTTTTAATGATGCTGTTGATTTCAATTCAGCCTTTCACTTTTTATGTCATTGATTTTATGGACAATAAAAATCAATCAAGAAATAGATATCTATTATGTTCATATAGTGTATAGTGTTAGAAGCTCAAACGATGAGCTATTCGTAAAATATTTAGTTCAAGATCTTCTCAGTTTTTATTCGATTAAATTCGTCATATTTATCCTGCGATACCTTTTTCTTCATTCCTTATTTAGTAGCTTTCTTTTTAACTTAATCAATGTATCGAGATATATTATGTCAAATAAATCAACAGGCTTAGTAAAATGGTTTAATGAATCCAAAGGTTTTGGGTTTATCACTCCTGATAACGGCGGTTCTAACCTATTTGTTCACTTCAAATCAATTGTTAGTGATGGCTTCAAAACATTATCTGAAGGCCAAAAGGTTTCTTTTGTTGTTGAACAAGGTAACAAAGGTCCTCAAGCGGATAATGTTACGTTAGTGTAAGATATTTATAAAAAGTCTCTTCTGTCGAGGAGACTTTTTTACTTTATTTTTTAATAAAGATTCTGAACGTTCGAAATACGAATAAAATAAATTTTGGGATCGATAAGATAAGAAGCAATATGAGAAAACCAGTAAGAAAATCAAGCAAGAAAACACAGAAAAACAACTTCGAAGAACGATTCGCTGCGATGGTAAAAGAATATCAAGAAGCGAAAGAAATTCTCGACTCTATGACTGAAAGTTCATCAGAATATTTAGCACAGAAAAAAGCATGCGATAAACTTTTTGCAAACGCGGAACGATACATTAATAAGAGATAATGAATTGAAATGGCTTTATTCTAATCTGAATAAAATCATCTTTCTTAGCATCAATAGGATGATATATGAGTAAGTCACCTAAAGCGACACAAAAGCAGAAGCAATTTAGTATTAATCAGAAAGGGATTAAACGAATACCAGAAGAGTTGAAAAAAATGGGTGTTCGCAAACGCATAGAAGAGATTGAAGAACAAAAAAAGTGGGATAAAGAGTGGGGACTATGAGTTCACGAAACCTCTCTGAGCTTATCAATACGACACTCCTCTTACATTCCGAAAAGCTGAGCAACTTGGACCGAGACATGCTGACAGGTTTACGAGATCAACTTAATCGTGAGCAAACCTTGTCAGACAAACAATCCAAACTGTGTCAAAGGCTACTACGAAAAACGAATCATGATTGCTAACCAACGTCAGTCTTCACAACTATCTACCCAGCTATCATCAATCATCAAGCGTTATTCGACTTAGCATCTGATCCATTAAATCTCTAATCTTAATTAGTATTGCACCCTCTGGCGCATGATGCTCAGCTGAGCGCTTGGCGTTCGTTAGACTTTTCATGAAGATAGTTTCGCTATCCATCACGGTGTGTTTTAGGTCGGCATGGTCCTATTCCTTTTGAGGAGACGTAGTAGTGTGATGCTTTCAATATGGCATTGTTTCACGCTTAAACGTTCGAACTGACTTGGTTTCTGCCTAAAAGCTGGACTAGGCAAGTAACTGATTATCAAGGAGTATGGACGGCAAAAAACCATCATAGAATGGTTATTACCTCATCTCACAAACCTGAGCACTACGAGTATGTTTCATCGCTCCTACAGTTTAAGCAACTTAACGTTCCACTTGTCATAATGTGATGTGTGCCCCAGATATTTCGTGGTTGCTATTCCCAAAGCTCATCTGTTGAAGAGCATAGTCTTTCTATGAGCAACCTTGTACAAACCTTACATTCAATATAATAAAATTTTTTTAGTGTATGATTCGCACTTTTTTAACTTAAACCAGATCTTCTTTCTACCGTGATTTTTCAAAGTAGTTCCTCCAAAACAACACCAGTCTCACCATTAGCAATCCTTTGGAGAAGGCTATTCATCTTTATTTTTTTATGTATTGATGTTTCTTTATTTTGAATAGATTTGTTTTTATTATTTCTATTCTCATTATTAAATATTTGATTAGACATATTATGCCCCTTTATAAAAAATTATAATTAAGGTGCACTGAACATAAGTATTTTTAGGATAGGTAATTAAGGAGATTACAGAGAGAAACTTGCTAGGGATTACGCTGGAAAACTATCTTTATATTTTATCTTGAAACAAATCTTTGTCAGAGCAACTACCTCGCCAGGCGTATGACGAGGCAGTGTAAATTCAATTGTAAGACTAAATAGTCGTTACATTTTCTGCTTGAAGGCCTTTAGGACCTTTACCTACAGTAAAGGAAACCTGCTCGCCTTCAATAAGCTTCTTAAAGCCATCGCCTAAAATGCTTCTGAAATGAACAAATAAATCATCGCCATTTTCTTGAGAAATAAAACCAAAACCTTTAGTTTCGTTAAACCACTTTACTGTACCAATTACTTGATTAGACATATTATGCCCCTTATAAAATTAAAATTAAGGTGCACTGAACATAGGTATTATTTTAGGATAGAGCATTAAGGAGATTACAGAGAGAAACTTGCTAGGGATGACGCTGGAAAACTTTCTTTATATTTTATCTTGAAACAACTCTGTGTCAGAGCAAAGACCACTATACAGATTAATTAAAAAAAATATACCTTTATTTTAAATTAATTTTTATATCATCTATTCAAACGCATTTTATCACAAAGGGTTCATCTTGATTCCGACGTTTTGCAGTTGGGAACATTAAGCAATAAATCAATACTGCCAAACGGCCTTTTTTGAGAGAGACTTGCTTGCGGCTGCCAAACTCGCCTTTGTCCAACGGCTTGCTGGCGGGGTAGATCATCGTAACGCAAAACTGCCCCAAAACTGCTTAGCTCAAGACTCCTGACCACTTTCCTAAGTCAGTTATTGACCTATTTATCCTAATGGCAGATTATGAGTCTAGTTGAGCACTTATAATTATACAGACATGTTCAGCAATTTTTGAGTGGAAGGAAGAATAAGACCTATAGAACAGCATGTTGCTGCTATGACGTCTGTATTTTATGAAGACAATGTCTGTTAAAAAGACACTGTTAAAGGTCAGGAGAATAAATGAAACATCTTAGAACGTTGATAGTCATTTTACTGATAGCGGTGATTCTTACTATTGCTCCGTACTTTTTCAAATTTCATGATTTATATCAATATGCAACAACACAAGACTTTGCGAATTTTGGTACGTATATCAGTGGGATTCTAACTCCTATATTTACTCTTGTTTCAATACTGTTTCTAGGTTTGCAGGTGATTGAGTCAAGCAAGCAGTCAAAGCTGGATAGAGTAATATCCGAGCATAAAATATCGTTAGATAATTTAATTAGCTCCCTCGCAAATGAAAAGCATCTCACGGAAGTAGAAGATCAAGCATATCAATCCTATTTGAGAGGTGAAAATGTGTACTTATCATGTTCGGAGTTTTACAGAAACAACTCTCGGATGATTGAGTCATTTGGCGTAGTTTCACAAACGCTATCTCATGTTAAGAAATTAGATGAAAAACAGTACAATATCTCAAGAGGTTTAGTTATTTCAGCCATTGACAGGGATAAGTTAGGTAAAGTTGAAAGGTTAAAGTTTTATCTCGATAACTACCGCTATAGTAGTAATCCAGAACACTATAGCTGGATTTGTGAAGAGTCTAAGCAATACGTGGAAAAGTGACCTTTAACCAACTGTTCGAGAGGGATTCGCAACGCGTGGCATTTTTACTATGCGTTGGTTTAAGTGATTAAGGTGGTGTGCGGCGGCTTTAGCATTGCGTTGCTCAACCCTTAACAGGGAGTTAGGAGAAAGAGGAAATGTATGAATATTCCTACTGATAAAGAAATATTAGAATTAATATATAAAAAATATAAAAATGACTATTTATCATACAAAAACGATAAATCTATTCGTAAAGCAAAAATATTTGTTCCTCTCAACATTGAAGATATCTCTTCTGATCTGAAAACTGAGGCTGATATTGTATTTGGAAGGCTTTATTATCACATGGATGAGAAATATGGTTATAAGCGTTCCGATGGGTCAAATGTGAATTTCTTTGTATTGAAAATAGGTGAAGATAAGCATTGTGTTAATTACCCACTTATGGTTAGTGTGCTTGCGTCATTAAGAGCCGAGAATAAAAAATTTTTTGTTCCTGTTATGATCTCAATACTTTCTACTTTAGTTGCAATTACTACGTTATCTTTAAAAATTGGTGGGATTTTTTCCTAACAAATGATCAAGGAATCAACCTACTTTTCCTAATCTGACAGAACGAGTCAGAGCAATAGGTCTAGTTCACTTTTGTCCAAAAGTGAGTTAGCCACGCCCGAAGGCAGCGGTATTTTGAATCCGAAAGTGACCAATAAGATTGCTTTAGCATTATGGTGCATTCATGGTCTTGTATCCCTTGCTCTGATTCTGTCGAGGAGGCTGATGAAGTCAGCCTAATCCGCGCAACAACCTAAAGCGCAAGAGTCTACGTATTGTGCAGTGAAATGGGCCGTCAAAGGATTAATTGAGTCGGTTCGTTTGGAGCTAAAAGGAAAA
>NZ_JADDYG010000437.1:0-1486 GCF_015163535.1 Vibrio sp. OPT46
ACCCAACCGGAGCCTGTGTTGTATTCTAGGGTGCCTAAATCTCCAACTTCGGTATCGCCGAGATTAAGACCCAACTCCACTTGCGTTTCCGCTTCAGAGGCGTTCGATAAGTTGACTTTGAAGTTCGCTGCCTCTCCCTCATTAATAGTACCAGCGTCTGAAATAGTCACGCTTGGACGGTCATCATCCGGATCAGGGCCCGGACCACTGCCGTCATCCACAATCGTTGCCGTACCGGTATCGCTGCCTTGTACTGCGCCAATGCCAGTCACCGTCACACTGAAATCTTCTGGACCTTCATAAACAGCATCATCAATAGAAGCAATGCGCACATCAAACTCAGTTTGCCCCGCTGGCACCGTTACTACACCATCGTTTGGCACTGCAACCCAACCGCTTCCCGTGTTGTATTCTAGGGTGCCCAAATCTCCAACTTCGGTATCGCCAAGATTAAGACCCAATTCCACTTGCGTTTCCGCTTCAGACGCGTTCGATAGCGTCACTTTGAAGTTCGCCGTGTCACCCTCATTAATGGTGCCAGCATCTGAAATAGTCACGCTTGGACGGTCATCATCCGGATCAGGTCCTGGACCCGTGCCGTCGTCCACTATCGTCGCCGTACCCGTATCGCTGCCTTGCACTGCGCCAATGCCAGTCACCGTCACACTGAAATCTTCAGGGCCTTCGTACACCGCATCATCAATGGAAGCGATACGCACATCAAACTCAGTTTGCCCTGCTGGCACCGTTACTACGCCATCGTTTGGCACTGCAACCCAACCACTTCCCGTGTTGTATTCTAGGGTGCCTAAGTCTCCAACTTCGGTGTCACCTAAGTTCAGGCCTAGCTCGACTTGAACAGTGGACTCGGAGGCATTCGACAGCGTCACTTTGAAGTTCGCTGTCTCACCCTCATTGATGGTGCCAGCATCTGAGATAGTCACGCTTGGACGGTCATCATCCGGATCAGGGCCCGGACCACTGCCGTCGTCCACGATCGTCGCCGTCCCCGTATCGCTGCCTTGCACTGCACCAATGCCAGTCACTGTCACACTGAAATCTTCAGGACCTTCATAAACGGCGTCATCAATGGAAGCGATACGCACATCAAACTCAGTTTGCCCCGCTGGCACCGTTACTACACCATCGTTTGGCACTGCAACCCAACCGGAGCCTGTGTTGTATTCTAGGGTGCCTAAATCTCCAACTTCGGTATCGCCGAGATTAAGACCCAACTCCACTTGCGTTTCCGCTTCAGACGCGTTCGATAGCGTCACTTTGAAGTTCGCTGTGTCACCCTCATTAATGTTGCCAGCATCGGTAATTGTCACGCTTGGACGGTCATCATCCGGATCAGAGCCTGGACCCGTGCCGTCGTCCACTATCGTTGCCGTTCCCGTATCGCTGCCTTGCACTGCGCCAATGCCGGTTACTGTCACACTGAAATCTTCAGGGCCTTCGTAAACGGCGTCATCAACAGAAGCGA
>NZ_JADDYG010000437.1:1496-6226 GCF_015163535.1 Vibrio sp. OPT46
GCCATCGTTTGGCACTGCAACCCAACCGGAGCCTGTGTTGTATTCTAAGGTGCCTAAGTCTCCAACTTCGGTGTCACCTAAGTTCAGGCCTAGCTCGACTTGAACAGTGGACTCGGAGGCATTCGACAGCGTCACTTTGAAGTTCGCTGTCTCACCCTCATTAACCGTACCTGCATCACTCATCGTTACCGCTGGGCGATCATCATCAGGATTTGAGCCAGGTCCACTACCATCATCTAAAATAGTGGCAGTCCCAGTAACAGGTGTGCTTTGTTCTTCTGTCGTGCCAGAGAGCGTAAACGTTTCTGGGCCTTCAAATACAGAGTCGTCAATAGAGTCTATAGAGACCGTAAAGTCACTTTCACCCGGTGGGATCGAAATGGTAAAGGTTCCGCTTTCACCGACTGAAACTTCTTCTGTTGTACCATCAGAAAATGTTATGAGGACACGCTCATTGACGTAGTCACTCCCGTTCTCGTCAGCTGAGCCGCCTGTTGCGGTTCCATCAAGGAGAGAAAGAATGACATCAGTGTTGTCTTCAGTTGTTTGACTTAGAGTAATATCGAATACAACTTGGTCACCTTCGTTGATAGTCGGACTAGATATTTCTTGAACTAAGATAGTCGGTGGTACAGGGCCATTAATTACTCTGAAAAGATCCAACAAAGATAGTGCTTGAGTTGTAGATAGTCCGATTCCATCAATACCGACGGTCTCAAAATTCGTACTAGCCAACAATTCAGCGCCAGTACGATCTATTGCACCAGTATTTTGGGGGCTAGAACCACTTTCCTCACCTGCAGCTGGCTCAAAATCCTCACCAAGAGCAGTAGGGTCTTCTCCACTAGCGATAGCCTCGATTAGCGCAGTGACATCATCAGTAACGTTAATTGAACTACCTTGCGGTGTTACCTGTTGTACAATTAATTCTGATGTATCAGAAACTTCCTCAATAATTAATTCACCAGGCTGAGGTAGCTGACCACTTTCAAGACTTCTCAGGTTCCCATCAAGCCCTATAACCACGACATTGCTCATCAATGAACTTAACGCTACTCGATCCATGCTCTTCATCCTTGTATTAGTTTAATTAAAGGCTTGTTACTGCACTAAACACGTCTATAGTTTAGACAAAATATGAATTTTTCGTTTTATTCCAAGAGGATTTAGTTTTTTGAGAGTAATAAGGAAAATAACCGAAGAATTTGCCTTCATTTAAACCAGTTTCCGCTATGCTCTTAAGATAAAAAGGTTTTCTACGAAAAAATCGACCACTTACCAAGCAAGCTTTGCCTCGTATGCTAGAGTTTAGAGAGTAAGATTGTTGTTTTTTATTGAATTAAACATTTAAACATCAACAAGTTGATAATACGCACTAAGAAAATTCATTGTTTGTAACTTCTCGTCTCAAATATGAAACAGAATAAGAGCGACATGATTTTAGGAGAACTAACGTGAGATGGAATCGAGTACATATAGCCTGCTGTTGCTTAATAGTGTCTTCACCAGTTTTCGGTCAAACTCTAGAGCAAGCGGTTGCACAGACGCTACAAAATAACCCCGATATTAAGAGTGCATTTAACGAGTTTATGAGCCAGAAGTACATAAATGAAGCTTCATCAGGTGCTTACCTCCCCTCTGTTGATCTAGATGCTGGAATTGGATATGAAGGATTAGACCCGTCAGATGAAGTTGGTCGAGGAGACACGGATTACACTCGAAAGGAAGCTTCAGTGACACTGACCCAACTAATATGGGATGGTAGCGCTACATTAAATGATATTGATCGAACCGCAGCTGATGCTGAATCTGTTAGATTTCAACTCTTAGCAGATGCTTCAGATAAGGCACTTGAAGTGACTAAAGTGTACTTGGACGCTGTTAAAGCGTATGAAGTCCTAAAGCTTTCAGAAAACAACCTTGCTGTTCATAAAGATATTTACGATGACATTAAAAAACGAGTCAACTCGGGTATCGGCTCTACTGCTGACTTGACGCAGGTAGAAGCACGTTTGGCAAAAGCACACGGAAACTTAGCTGCTGCTCAAAATAACCTGTATGACTCTCACACGATGTTCACTCGTTTAGTCGGTCAAACACCACAAGGGTTAATCTTTCCGAGAGCGGACCAAAACTTTATCCCGTACACGGTTGATGAAGCGGTAGGCTTGGCATTTGAACTTCATCCCGTTATTCAAGTGGCGCTCGCAGACGTAGACTCGGCTAAGTTTCAATACAAACAGTCTAAAGGTGTTAATTACCCAACCATTTCAATTGAAGCTTCGCAAACATGGCGTGACGACGCTGATGGTTTAAAAGGTCGAAGTGATGAGACACTTGCCATGCTGCGTCTACGCTACAACCTATTCAATGGTGGCAGTGATGCAGCGAACTCAGAAAACTTTGCCTACCAGCTAAATAAAGCAAAAGACTTGCGTGAAGGTGCCTATCGCAATGTTGAAGAAGGGTTAAGGCTTTCTTGGAGTGCGCTTGATTTAACATTACAACAAAAAGAGTTTCTATCAGATCATGTAGACTCTGCGTCTGAAACCGTAATTGCTTACGAGAAGCAATATCGCATCGGTAAACGAACACTGCTTGATCTATTGAACACTGAAAACGAGCTCTTTGAGGCGCGTAAAGACTACTTAGATTCTAAATACGCAGAGCAGTACGCCAAATATCGAGTGATGAACGCAACTGGGCAACTGTTGAGTGCATTAAGGGTTGAAATGCCTAAAGAATGGCTAGAAGAAGTGGAGTATTAATTATGAAACACATAGCTTTTATTACACTCTCATTAATGCTCTCCGCATGCAGTTCATCAGATCGTGGTGATGAATATGATTACATAGATACCCCAATTGCCGATCAGTGGGCTGATCATATAGATGATGACTCTGACGGAGTCATTAACGAGCGAGATTTGTGCCCGGGTACACCTTTGGGTGCCGAAATAGACAACGACGGTTGCGGTTCGTACGTTGACTCCTCACAAGAAATGCAAATTCGAGTACTATTTGCGAACGATTCCGATGTGATCAACCCTATCTTTACGCAACAAATTCTTGAACTATCCGACTTTTTGAAAGAGTACCCGAACACGTCTATAGAGATTCAAGGTTATGCTAGTCGCACTGGTACTGCAGAACATAATCTTGACTTATCTAAGCGCCGCGCTGAAAACGTTAGAAAAGAGCTCATGAAGAACGGCATTAGTGGAGATAGAGTTACCATTGTCGGCTATGGAGACACAGTACTTGCGACACAAGGTACAGACCAAGTTAGTCACGCATTGAACCGTCGAGTAACCGCAACAGTGATTGGCCACAAGGGTGAAGTGAAGAAAGAATGGACCGTTTTCACAACACTTCCAAAAAGCTAGCACAACAATAAACAGACCGTAAAAATAAAAGGTCTAGCAAATTGCTAGACCTTTTTGATTTTAAATTTGACTACAGTTTAGCGCTACTACATGTCTTTGTACTGAGCTTCTAAACTCGCAATTAAGCTTTGAGTCACATCATCAACACTTGCACCGTCAAAATGGATGTCCAATGTCGAGCTCCCTTTTGTAATACTCAGGTTTGCCTCAGATCCCCCGTCTGGTGCCACTTCTACATGATACTCTCCGACATCACCAGTATGATCACCTGATTGAAGATCATTAAGAAGCTCTCCAATTTCATCTTTAGATAAGTCGTCAAACAGATCTGAGAAGTCTAGAGCGTCTTCATTTTTATTGAAGTCAGTGACAGTATCAACATCGTTAGTGACTTCACTCCACTTAAAGATGTCGGCCCCTTCTGACCCTGTTAAAGTATCACTACCTAAACCACCAATCAGAATATCATCCCCTTCACCGCCAACGAGTATGTCGTTGCCACCATGACCAAATAGTAAGTCATCACCAGCGCCGCCATATAAATTATCCGATTTATCTCCTTGGTGAGTTTGGTTGAATTCTTCCAAGTTATTTCTAACGTACTCATGTATATCTTCGCCGTCAACGGTAGACACATCCTGACCCGTTTGCTGCGCCACATGTGATTGAATCGCACTTAAGCCTTGTTCATTACCACCAAACTCAATTAAGTCACCTAACAAGATATCGTTACCTTCACCTCCTTGAATAGTGTCTGAACCTTGTTTGAGAGGTACATCTTGACCCAATATCGTTTCAGCAAGCTTAGTAACATCAATATCTGACTCTACCACACCATCAGTGTCATACTGCTTGAGTGTATGTTCATCAACGCCACTCCCAAGACCTATCGCTTCTATAGAGGACAATGCCGCTAGTACTTGATACATGTGTTGAGCTTGTGTCGAGCTATTCCCTTCATCGTAATAACGGATAGAGCCATAATATCTGTCGATATCGCCAAGGATTCTTCCTGTTAGCGGTGAATAAACCTTACCGTAACTATCTATAACGACATCACCTTTGTAGGTAACTGTTTGTCCGTATGAGTAATTGTTTTTACTCGCAATATCTTGCAGGGTAACAAGCTTGCCAGAATTATCGACGTCCAAAATCACTTTCGAGAATTCACTCGGTGCGACACCATAGAGGTATGTTGCTCTATTTGGTTGACCATCCGTAACAAAGTACGTGATATTTTGGCCATTAGGGTTAGGTTGACTGCTGAACCATTCAACGGCCGACTGTAAGCCCGCCTCATAGTTTGTGCCGCCAGAACCCTCATCATCAATTACACGATTCAACT
>NZ_JADDYG010000438.1:0-521 GCF_015163535.1 Vibrio sp. OPT46
GTAGAAACGTCAAGCTTTTCAAGTAACGTTTTGTAGTACATTGAGTAAGCGCTGTAACCTTTAATCAATACACCACCATCAGGTGCCAGATAAACTTTATCGGCGTAACTTGCCAAGTAATATTGGCTTTGGTTGTAGAAATCACCTACGGCGTAAACGGGTTTGCCTGATGCTTTAAATTCGTTCAACGCTTTCGCGATGTAACGTAGTTTCGTGAGATTTGTTTCTGGCATGTCTCGCAGTGCTAGCACTAATCCAGACACTTTAGGATCGTCTTTCGCGTAGCGAATAGTATCAACGATATCGAAAAGGACGTTTTCTTTCGGTAGCTCATTACCCAAAAGGGAACCAGCAAAAGAGTCCATTGGGTTTACATAACGTCTTTGTTCGACAATTGGGCCTGAAAGGTTCATCACCAATGCCGATTCTTTTTCGACGACAGGTTGACCGTCTCCGGTATAAGTAAAGGCAAAGTAGAAAACGGCAATCATCAGCAAGAAAATTAGGTTTGCCAGTGCGAG
>NZ_JADDYG010000439.1:0-324 GCF_015163535.1 Vibrio sp. OPT46
CTGCCGTTACCAAACTTTTTCCCCCACATAGATGCAAAACTTTGCTCAAGCCTGTTCAAGTAATCATCATCAGTTTCTGTTGACCTTAACAGCATAAGGTTTGCTGTTTTTGCAATGGCTTTGTCCATGCTTGCCAATAACCAGACTTGTTCGCTGTCTCTGTTTGATAGAGTTATCCAATGTTGTAACAAAGTCAAATCCCAAGCTGCGTTTCTAACACTTTTCATTGACTGAGATTTAAGCATTTTAGGGACTCTATGACCACTAAAATATATAGCCATAAAGTAGAACGCAGGTATACAGAACACATACTCTTCAAACATC
>NZ_JADDYG010000439.1:417-621 GCF_015163535.1 Vibrio sp. OPT46
CATTCCAGTAATAACTTCATTGCTTCGTAATCATTATTGCACTGAGAACGGATACTTAGTCCTTTTTTAATGACAACTATACTAAACTCAAAAGCCTTTATGCGATACTTTGGATCAAAGCCTAGTAGTTCACCGGAGTCAAATTTTGGCACTGCCCCCAGAGGAATAGAGTTAATATGACCCAACGCTATATCAAGATAAAGA
>NZ_JADDYG010000440.1:0-350 GCF_015163535.1 Vibrio sp. OPT46
TTCTTTTTTCACAGGCGAAAGTACAGGGGATAAAACGACTGTATTCTGAAGTGAGTATTACCGCCCGACCTTTTTACGAGAAAATGGGTTTCACAGTTAAGTCTCGACAACGTGTTGAGGTTAGGGGAGAAACCTTAACTAACTTTATGATGGAAAAGTATATTTAACTTAAATAGTGAGCATTTAGTGAGCTTGAACACAGATATAAAATGTTTTCCAATGTGAAAGCGAGTTCATTGATCTCGCACCAATGTTTTGTTTGAAAACAGTGTACATAATCTTCTCTGGAACGCCATTACCGCATTTCGTCTCTGAAGGCTTAAAAACAGTCTGAAAGTTTTGGTTTTGCG
>NZ_JADDYG010000441.1:0-840 GCF_015163535.1 Vibrio sp. OPT46
GTGAATAAACATAGTGCTTTCCTTGCTCATGCCTTTTGTCATTTATTGTTCATAGGCATCGTTCAATATAGTGTTATTGTAGCTTGCTTAAGCGCCCACAATTAGCCATTTTCGGAACTCAATATTGAGATTTATTGGCATTAGCGCTTTTGTACACTAAAGTTAGATCCAGAACATCACAACAACGTCGGCTAAAGGGAATTGGCATGGACTTACATACTTGCGTAATTGTATTAAGAAACCAAAAGGTTATTACCAGTAAATCCGTAGATCATTCTATTGGAATTATCGAAAGAGACTCAGATAACGAGATCTCAGAAATTCAGATTAATGCGACGGATGGACGTAATATTCGAACTTATCACTACAACAATGTAGAGGAGTCATTAGAGAGCTTAATGAACCTCTGAAGGTTTTCTTTAACACACCTTTCTCCCTAGTTAAAAGCGAAAGCAATAGAGCACAGTACATGTGCTCTTTTTTTGTTTAACAGAAAAAATGTTTATCGAAAATAATGACAGACCTTGATTTAAAACAGACAATAATCGGCAAATAAACACTCGAATATAAAAATCAAGACATTGATTTAAATAAATAAAAACCAACCATTCAATTTTTTAGAACGAGTTTATCAAAATCCTCCCGTTATTTTTATGTTCGCCTCTACCTAAACTGTTCTCAACAGCACGGAAGCACACGCTTCCCACTCATTGAAAAGAGTCAGAGGACAGAATCATGAAAGCACTATTACAGAAAATTACCACATCAAACGCAGGTTACAGCGCACTATCACTTCGCGTTCCAATCGGCATTATCTTTATGGCGCACGGCGCGCAAAAA
>NZ_JADDYG010000442.1:0-439 GCF_015163535.1 Vibrio sp. OPT46
GAGTTACACCACAAAGAAGAGATACAGCATGGTGGAGAAGTATTCCATGTAGATAATTTATGTGTCCTTACCCCGAAACGACATATCAGCATACATAAGGATCAATAATATGAAGCTTGTAATTAAAGATGCCTTACAAGACTACACCGAGGCGGAATTCTATCGCTTCTTAGAAGAATTTTTTGAAGACACCGACACTAACGATTTAGATGATGAAGCTTATGACTTGCATATATCAAATCTATCCGCTCATTTTTCAGAGTTAGTATCTCACCCTGATGGTAATGCTTTGATCTTCCACCCTTCCCCAGATAGAGAGGACTCTCCTGACGGTGTTATTCTAGAAATAAAAGAGTGGTGCGCTAAGCAAGGAGAACCTTGCTTCAAAGAGTAAAAAGTAAAAGGCGTCACGATGACGCCTTTTCTTATTCACACGACT
>NZ_JADDYG010000443.1:0-1972 GCF_015163535.1 Vibrio sp. OPT46
CACCAATCGCAATGGACGAAGGTCTACGTTTCGCGATCCGTGAAGGTGGCCGTACAGTAGGTGCTGGTGTTGTTGCTAAGATCTTCGACTAATTCATAACGAATTAAACGAAATCTTGCACTGTTCTTCTTTTTGAAGAAAGCGCATCGAAAAGGGAAGCTTAGGCTTCCCTTTTTCATTTCTAGATTACATTTAGTTATAAGTGTTGAAATAAAAGACGTCACTTTTTCGATTTAAAAACAGAGTTTTACCGGCTTTGTTTCTTAACGCTTTTACTCACCCCTCTTAACCCTTTGATCTTTTCCTGCAGCGGTAAAATCGTTATAACCAAATATTCTGAGCGGACACCATAATGCGACTGGTAACAAGAACTATTCTTGTTTATATTGTTTGTCACAGATTAGTTTTATAGGTTTTTTGAGTATGTACGTTTGTCTTTGCCATGGTGTCTCCGACAAAAAAATCAGGAAGTTGGCGATAGATGAAGGCGTAACAGATATTAAAGGAATCAAAAAGTGCACGGCATTGGGCAGCCAATGTGGTAAGTGCATCAGACAGGCCAAGGAAATTTTAGCGGAAACTAGTTACACGGAATTTAAACAAGCCAGCTAATTGCTGTAAGTATGCAGTAATTATTTGCCTTACATTTTGACACCTTCTCATTTGCTTCTACATTTAAATGAAGCCAAAGAGGAGGGTTTTGTCATGAAAGGCGATCCAATCATCATTCAACATCTCAATAAAGTGCTCGGTAACGAGCTCGTCGCTATTAATCAGTATTTTCTTCACGCCCGAATGTATAAAGACTGGGGCTTAAAGCACCTAGCAGACAAGGAATATCACGAATCTATCGATGAGATGAAGCATGCCGATCATCTAATTGAGCGTATTTTGTTCCTTGAAGGCTTACCGAACCTACAAGATTTAGGTAAGTTGATGATTGGTGAAGGTACCAAGGAAATGCTCGAGTGTGACTTAAAGCTTGAAATGGCGGCTATTCCAGATTTAAAAGATGCGATTGCTTACGCTGAAGACATTCGAGATTATGTGTCTCGAGATTTATTCCAAGACATTCTTGAAGATGAAGAAGAACATGTTGATTGGCTAGAGACGCAACTTGGCTTGATTGAAATGTCTGGTATTGAGAATTATCTCCAAGCGCAATACGTGGACGAAGAGTAACGATACTATCTAAGTTTGCATACTCCAATAATCGTAAGAAGAAAGAGCACCTGACTCGAAAATCGGGTGCTTAACCCCGTTACCTGGTCTAATCTCTTTTATTATCGGCTTTTTAAGGATATTGCTCGCAATCTTGCCTATGAAGTTTGATTTCTATCCGATAGAATTTATGCCCCCTTACCTAAAAATAAAAAAGAGAAACGTCCATGTCTGAAGACAACCACCAAGCAGCCACTCCAGAAGAAGAACATCGCCAAAAAGCATTGGATTACCATGCTTATCCAACTCCAGGAAAGATTGCTGTCGAACTGACAAAGCCTGCGGAAACGGCGGGTGATCTTGCCCTTGCATACAGCCCAGGAGTTGCAGAGCCAGTGCGTGAAATCGCACAAAACCCGGATAACGTGTACAAGTACACTGCAAAAGGGAACATGGTTGCTGTTATTTCTAACGGTACCGCTATTCTAGGTCTAGGTAACCTAGGTCCACTTGCATCTAAGCCAGTGATGGAAGGTAAAGCGTTACTGTTTAAGCGTTTTGCAGGTCTTGACTCTATTGATATTGAAGTTAAGCACCGCACGATCGATGAATTTGTTGATACTGTTGCGAGCATTGCAGACACTTTTGGCGGTATCAACCTTGAAGATATTAAAGCACCAGACTGTTTTGAGATTGAAAAACGTTTGATTGAGCGTTGTGATGTACCAGTATTCCACGATGATCAACATGGTACTGCTATTGTAACGGCAGCGGGTATGCTGAATGCAATCGAACTTCAAGGTAAGAAACT
>NZ_JADDYG010000443.1:1982-26670 GCF_015163535.1 Vibrio sp. OPT46
GCGTCTGATTGAACGTTGTGATGTACCAGTATTCCACGATGATCAACATGGTACTGCTATTGTAACGGCAGCGGGTATGCTGAATGCAATCGAACTTCAAGGTAAGAAACTTGAAGATTCAACAATTGTTTGTCTTGGCGCTGGCGCTGCCGCTGTAGCGTGTATGGAGCTTCTGATCAAATGCGGCGCAATGCGCGAAAAAATCTACATGCTAGATCGCAAAGGTGTGATTCACACTCGTCGTGATGATCTTAATGAATATAAGCAGCTATTTGCGAACAATACAGATAAGCGCACACTAGAAGACGTGATTGAAGGTGCAGATCTGTTCCTAGGTGTATCTGGTCCAAACCTATTGCCAGCGGAAGCGTTGAAGTTGATGGCAGATAAGCCAATCGTATTCGCATGTTCTAACCCGGATCCTGAAATCAAGCCGGAACTTGCTCACGCAGTTCGTGATGACTTGATCATGGGTACTGGCCGTAGTGATTATCCTAACCAAGTTAACAACGTATTGTGTTTCCCATTCATTTTCCGCGGTGCTCTTGATGTGCGTGCAAGTGAAATCAATGATGAAATGAAACTTGCAGCCGTTGAGGCGATTCGTGAGCTAGCAAAAGAGCCTGTACCTGAAGCCGTATTGAAGGCTGCAGGTGTTGATAAGCTAGAGTTTGGTGCGGACTATATTATTCCAAAACCAATGGATTCACGCTTGCTACCACGTGTTGCAAAAGCGGTTGCTCAGGCGGCGGTTAATTCAGGTGTAGCTCGTATCGAGATGCCTGAAAACTACATGGCAGAGTAATATATCTTTCAGATGTGATACATAAAAAATGGGACGCTATTGCGTCCCATTTTTTATGTCATTCATTTGGCTCGAGGCAAGAGTTATTACCTGAAACCTCTTATCAGGCTTTTTTATTCTTCGTCGAATGACTCAAATTCGATGCCCATTTCCGTCATCAGCGCTTTTACTTCTGTTGGAATATCATCAGGACGGTCTTTACGAAGGTCTTCATCTGTCGGAAGTGGCTGACCTGTGTACGCGTGCAAAAATGCCTCGCATAGCAGTTCGCTATTGGTTGCATGGCGTAAGTTATTGATCTGACGGCGAGTACGCTCATCAGTTAGCACCTTTAAAACTTTTAGCGGGATAGAGACGGTAATTTTTTTTACTTGTTCGCTTTTTTTGCCGTGCTCTGCATATGGGCTAATGTATTCGCCATTCCAGTCAGCCATTGCACACCTTCATTTATGTAATCGGTTAAAAATAATTTAGGTGCTGATTTTAGCTGCATTTACCGCCATAAGCAAAGACATATAGACGTCTAGAAGTGTTGACGTCTCATTTTTTGACGAGTAAAGTGAACATAACAGCAAAGGAAGCGTGTTGATCACTTTATGTTACTCATTAGATATAGCGCATTCCTATTTAGAAGTCATTACCCGTGAAAGGATACACCCATGAGCACTCGCAAACCTGCGACCATTGCAGTACGCACTGGTATTGAATCAGACAGCCAATATCATGCTGTCGTTCCACCTATTTATCTTTCCACTAACTATGGTTTTCCTGCTTTTGGTGAAGTGCCCAAGTATGATTACACACGATCTGGTAATCCAAACCGCGGACTGTTGGAAAGTGCGCTATCTGAACTTGAGTCTGGAAAAGGAGCGGTTGTTACTAACTGCGGTACGTCGGCATTAAATTTATGGGTTTCCGCTTTTCTCGGCCCAGATGATCTCATTATTGCTCCTCACGATTGTTATGGCGGCACCTATCGTCTTTTTAATACTCGAGCTAGCAAAGGCGATTTTAAGGTTCAGTTTGTCGATCAATCAGACGAACAGGCTTTAGATGCTGCATTGGCACAAAAACCAAAACTCATTTTGCTAGAAACTCCGTCAAACCCTCTGGTTCGCGTAGTGGATATTGCAGCTACCTGTGAAAAAGCGAAACAAGTCGGCGCGTTAGTTGCGGTGGACAATACCTTTTTGACACCCGTGTACCAAAAACCTTTAGAGCTAGGTGCGGATTTTGTTATCCACTCCACAACAAAGTACATCAACGGTCATTCGGACGTAATTGGTGGGGTAATCATCACCAACACAGAAGCGCATGCAGAAGAGCTTGCATGGTGGGGCAATTGTATTGGTGCAACGGGCACACCTTTCGATAGTTACATGACACTGCGAGGTATTCGTACGCTTGGTGCTCGTATGAAAGTACATGAAGAGAGCTCACAGCAGGTACTGGCTTACCTACAGAAACAAGCGTTAGTTAAAACTATCTATCATCCAAGCCTGCCGGAACATCCAGGTCATGACATCGCTAAAAAGCAGCAAACGGGCTTTGGCTCTATGTTGAGTTTTGAGTTTGCTGGTTCGTTTGAGCAGTTAAAGGTGTTTGTGAAAGAGCTCCAACTGTTTTCATTAGCTGAATCATTAGGTGGTGTAGAAAGTTTGATTTGCCACCCGGCATCCATGACGCACCGTGCAATGGGTGAGGAGGCGCTGGCGGAGGCTGGGGTCTCTCATCAACTATTGCGTTTGTCTGTCGGTTTGGAAGATGCACAAGACCTCATCACAGATTTAGAACAAGCGTTCGCTAAAGCTACCCAGTAATAGGAGACGATAACAATGACTGTACAACGTCAGCTGCATAAGTTTGGTGGCAGTAGCTTAGCAAACCCAGAATGCTACTTACGCGTTGTGGGTATTCTCAAGGAGTATTCGACAGAAAATGATCTTGTGGTCGTCTCAGCCGCAGGAAAAACCACTAACCGCTTGATTGAGTTTTTGGAAGGGTTAAATAAAGATGGCCGAATTGCGCATGAAGCGCTTCAAAGCTTAAGACAGTTTCAAACTGAGCTAATAGAAAGCTTGTTGGAGAGTGAAGCAAAAGAAGAGCTGTTAGCTTTATTACATGATGAGTTCAGTACTCTCTCGGAGCTGACTGCACCACTCACTAATGCGCAAAAAGCCGCGGTACTGGGGCACGGAGAAGTATGGTCTGCTCGCCTATTGGCCGCGTTATTATCTCAACGTTCTATCCCTGCGGTTGCACAAGATGCACGAGCGTTTTTACGTGCAGAAGCGGGAACTCAACCAGAGGTTGATCGCGCTCGTTCATACCCTTTAATTAAAGAGATCCTCGCGCAGCATAACCATAAACGTGTGGTAATTACTGGCTTTATGGCTCAGAACGAGGCAGGAGAAACCATTCTACTTGGTCGTAACGGCTCTGACTATTCTGCAACGGTCATAGGCGCGCTTGCTGAAGTCAGTACTGTCACGATTTGGAGTGATGTTGCTGGTGTTTATAGTGCCGATCCACGTTTGGTGTCTGACGCTTGTTTATTACCGTTACTTCGATTGGATGAAGCCAGTGAACTTGCTCGCTTAGCTGCCCCAGTGCTACACAGTCGTACGCTTCAGCCTGTGGCGCAAAGTACCATGGACCTTAATCTCAAGTGTAGCTATCTGCCAGAGTCGGGTTCTACTCGTATTGAGCGTGTATTGGCATCTGGTCGTGGCGCTAAAATTATTACTTCACTGGATGATGTTTTATTGGTGCAGTTGTCTTTCATGCATGGGCACGACTTCGAAAAAACACAGAGTGATGTATTACAAGCGTTGCAGCGCGCGCAATTAGAGCCACTGGCATTTGAAGCTCAATCCGATCAGCACACGCTACGCTTGGCTTACACCGCAGAAATCGCCGGTGGTGCATTGAAACACTTGCAAGAGCTTGCGGTAGAGGCAGAAATTAAGCTAAAAGAAGGTTACTCGCTCTTAGCTGCGGTAGGTGCAGGCGTTACGAAAAACGCCAATCATTGCTTTGGCTTTTATCAGAAGCTAAAGCACTCTCCGGTAGAATTTATCTCTGAAACAGACTCAGGACTGAGCCTAGTCGCTGTTTTGCGCCGTACTGATACCGAGGCGTTGGTTCAAACGATTCATAGCCAGTTGTTCCAAGCGCAAAAACGCGTGGCAGTGGCTTTATGTGGCAAGGGTAATATTGGTTCTAGTTGGTTAAATTTATTTGCGACGCAAAAAAGTGAGCTCGAAAAACGTCATGGTATGAGCTTTGATCTTGTCGCGGTTGTGGATAGCCAAACCTATTGGTTCGATGAGCAAGGTATTGAGGCGGCGAGTGTTGCTGAACGATTTGATGATGAAAGCATAGCAAACAATGGGGATTGGCTGGCACGTTTGGGAGCACTTAAAAGCTATGATGAAGCCGTCGTGCTTGATGTTACCGCGAGTAAAGAGTTAGCTCAGCGCTACGTAGAAATCGCACAGCAAGGCATTCATTTGATTTCCGCTAACAAAGTGGCCGGTTCCGCAGATAGTCAGTACTACCATCAGGTTCAAGATGCATTCGCTAAAATTGGTCGTCATTGGCTATACAACGCAACGGTTGGTGCTGGGTTACCGATAAACCATACCGTGCGAGATCTTCGTGAAAGTGGGGATGAAATCGTCGCTCTATCGGGGATTTTCTCGGGGACGTTATCATGGCTGTTCCAACAGTTTGATGGTTCTGTGCCATTTAATGATTTAGTCGATCTTGCTTGGCAGCAAGGGTTAACCGAACCTGACCCTCGTTCTGATTTAGATGGCTCCGATGTAATGCGTAAGTTAGTCATCTTGGCTCGAGAATCGGGCCTAGATATAGAACCAGACAGCGTTAAAGTTGAGTCTTTGGTGCCAGAAGAATTAAGAGAACTGAGCTTAGATGATTTCTTCGATAATGGAGCATTGTTGAGTGAAATACTTCAAGAGCGTCTGACAAAAGCACAGAGAAACGATCAAGTGCTTCGCTATGTGGCGCGTTTAGAAAAAAATGGTAAAGCAACGGTGGGAGTCGAAGCGTTATCTCGTGAGCACGCGCTCGCCAACTTATTGCCATGCGATAACATTTTTGCCATAGAGAGCAAGTGGTACAAAGATAACCCTCTGGTCATTCGAGGACCAGGCGCAGGCAGAGAAGTGACAGCCGGCGCTATTCAATCCGACCTCAACCGATTGGCTGGTTTATTTTAAAGTTGCGATTGACCTAAAAACCCTGGAATTAATCCAGGGTTTTTTATTCCCCTATCAGTGCCATACTGAAGTCATAACCCGTGCAAAATGGTGAGATGATGCTCAAGTAGAAACTTGAACTATCTTCATTATTAACTTGAGAAAAATTCATAATTACAAGGTTGACATTAAATCGTATTCAATACATTCTGTAGACATATAGACGTCTAAACGTCGATTTTAAGGATTTGTTTTCGTGGCGGAGTGCCGCAGGGAGAGTAAGATGGGATATACGCACGCAGGCCATATCGACGCCTTGAACCAGAATATTGCTGAGTTATCAGATAACATCAATGTATCGTTTGAGTTTTTTCCGCCAAGCAGCGCTAAGATGGAAGAAACACTTTGGAATTCAGTGCACCGTCTTAAAACGCTTCAACCTAAATTTGTTTCTGTGACTTACGGTGCGAACTCCGGCGAGCGTGACAGAACACACTCCATCATTAAAGAAATTAAAGCAACAACCGGATTGGTTGCCGCTCCCCATCTCACTTGTATTGATGCGACTCGTGAAGAGTTGATTAATATTGCCGATGATTATTGGAACAATGGTATTGAAAATATCGTCGCTCTGCGTGGTGATATTCCTCCAGGTGGCGGTGCGCCTGATATGTATGCCTCGGATTTGGTTGAGCTGCTGAAATCACGCCACGATTTCGATATCTCCGTTGCTGCATTCCCTGAGGTTCACCCTGAAGCTAAAAGCGCTCAGTCTGACTTATTGAACCTAAAACGTAAGGTAGATGCAGGTGCAAACCGTGCTATTACTCAGTTCTTTTTTGACGTTGAGTCTTACCTGCGATTCCGTGACCGTTGTGTCGCAGCAGGAATTGACGTAGAAATTGTGCCAGGAATTTTGCCTGTATCGAACTTTAAGCAAGCTTCTCGCTTTGCGGCACAGAACAACGTGAAAGTACCAGGATGGATGAGCAAACAATTCGATGGTTTGGATGATGATCCGGTGACTCGCCAGCTTGTAGGAGCTAGCCAAGCTATTGATATGGTGCGTGTACTGAGTCGTGAAGGGGTTAAGGACTTTCACTTCTACACACTAAACCGTGCAGAGATGACTTACGCGTTATGCCATACGTTGGGTGTTCGTCCTCGCGCAGTAGTCGGTGCGTAAATCTGGTTTCAAAAAGATAAAAGGCTTGCCAAGTGGCAAGCCTTTTTCGTTTTATCAAAGCAAAAGGAGTTTAACCAATCACTTCAAGTTCAGTTAGAACTTCTTCTGCCCAAGTGATCCAAGTTTCACGTAACAGAAGGTTACGGCGAAGCGTTAGACGTTCTAGGCGAGCTTGTTTATCTAAAGTTGACGGCGTTGCGTAGTAAGCCGCTTCAATTTCTTTGTAGTGAGAAACCAGTTTGCGAGACTCTTCAACTAGCTCGGCGAGTTGGTCACGGAATGGAGCTGCAGGTTGAACGGCACATGCCATCAATTTCGCTGAAAACTCATCACGAACTGTTGGGTGTGCAGTTGGTTGATCAAACCACTCTCCTAAAGCGCTGCGACCAGCGTCTGTAATGGAGTAAACCTTGCGGTCTGGTTTGCCTTCTTGGGGTTCTAATACGCAAGTAACCAGTTCTTTCTCAGCCATTTTGTTGAGTTCACGGTACACCTGTTGGTGGCTTGCTTTCCAGAAGTAACCGATGCTAGCAGAGAATTCTTTAGTGATATCGTAACCGGTTGCGTCGCGAGTGCTAAGAACAGTTAAGATTACGTGTGGTAATGACATGTCTTCAATCCAAATGGTCAATAAACTTGTAAACAAGCTACTTATACTTTCAGCTGCGCTCTTACTGGCACTTGAGTTTTTTAATGTATAAGTAGCACCAACAATGTTGGTCCTGTCACCTTAAAGCCGTTTATCACCTAGAGAGATGGGGAGTCCCATCAAGGCTGGAGCAGGTATGATTGGATTTATGAGCTCTCAGCAGGCAAGTAGTATATAAATAATAAGCATGAAGTGGAATAGTAGGACAAAATTACCCTAAAAAACTAACATAATAATCAATAGTGTTAACTTGTGGTTTTTTATTCTTTTATTTTGGTATTTTTTGGGTCTCTAGTGGTGTATTTAACTGCTTTTGTTTTGTTGCGATTATCCTGTGATAAAAAAAAGCTGAGCATTTGCCCAGCTTTTTATTAAAAATGAAACGATTAGCCTGTGTTGCGCATACCAGCAGCAATACCAGCAATCGTCACCATCAACGCTTCTTCCAAGTTTGCAGAAGCTTCTTCGGTTTGACGCGTGCGGTATAGTAGCTCTGCTTGTAGCATATTCAATGGCTCAACGTAGATATTGCGTAAGCGAATCGACTCGAGTCCCCAAGGGTCATGCTGCATCAAGTTTTCATTGTTCTCTACATTCAGTACCGCTTTGATGTCTTCTTGAAGCTGAGCACGAAGCTTTTCACCGAGTGGACGGAGCGACTCATCCACCAATCGCTCATCGTAGTAGCGAGAGATATCAATATTACACTTCGAGTACACCATTTCCAGCATGCCGAGACGAGTTGAGAAAAATGGCCATTCGCGGCACATCTCTTCGAGCAATGCTTGGTGGCCTTTATCGATCGAGTATTGAATCGCTTCACCTGCGCCTAGCCATGCAGGAAGTACCAAACGGTTTTGACTCCATGAGAAGATCCACGGGATTGCACGTAAGCTTTCTACTCCGCCCTTAGGGTTGCGTTTTGCAGGACGAGAACCAAGTGGCAACTTGCCGAGTTCGAGTTCTGGTGTTGCTTGGCGGAAGTAAGGCACGAAATCTGGCTCGCCACGAACCACATTTCGGTAAGACTCACAGCTTACTTCTGATAGCACTTCCATCAAGTCGCGCCATTCTTGTTTTGGCTCTGGTGGCGGTAACAAGTTGGCCTCCAGAATCGCACTTGCGTATAGGTTAAAGCTGTTTACTGCGACATCTGGGAGCCCCAGTTTAAAGCGGATCATCTCGCCTTGTTCTGTTACACGTAAACCGCCTTTCAAGCTTTTTGGTGGTTGCGACAAAAGCGCAGCATGCGCAGGTGCACCACCGCGACCGACTGTGCCCCCACGACCATGGAATAGAGTTAGCTCAACGCCTTCTTCCTCAGCCACTTTAACTAACGATTCCATCGCATGATACTGAGCCCAACCAGCAGACATAACACCTGCATCTTTCGCTGAGTCAGAGTAACCAATCATGACCATCTGGTGGTTTTGGATAAAACCACGGTAAAGGTCAATCCCCATAAGCTGCTTGATGACCGATTCTGCGTTGTTCAAATCGTCTAGCGTTTCGAACAGAGGACACACATCCATGCGGTAAGGGCAACCCGCTTCTTGTAGCAGTAGATGAACGGCTAGTACGTCAGAGGCGGTACGTGCCATTGAAATAACGTAAGCGCCAAACGCTTCACGCGGTTGTGCTGCAACAATCTTGCAGGTATCCAAAACCTCTTTGACGGGTTCAGACGGTTCCCAATCACGAGGGAGAAGCGGACGTTTAGATGCAAGCTCGTTAGTTAGAAAAGCAATCTTATCTTGCTCACTCCATTGTTCGTAATCACCAATACCTAAGTAGCGAGTTAGTTCAGACAAGACGTCTGAGTGACGCGTGCTCTCTTGGCGGATATCAAGACGTACAAGATGGATACCAAATGCTTTTACGCGGCGTAGTGTATCCAGTAGTGAGCCGTTGGCTATTACACCCATGCCACATTCGTTTAGTGACTGGTAGCAGGCATACAGCGGTTCCCAAAGTTGCTCGACTTTTTGCAGTGGTGCTTTAACAGCCAGCTTTTGACCGTGGATCTTAGCATCGAGAATATCTTTGGTTTCATTGAGCAGAGTGCGTAATTGCTTCAGGATCGCACGGTATGGTTCGTGCTGATCTTCGCCAGCAAGTTCACGGACTTGATCGTTTGAAACTGTCATAGACAGCTCGCTGATCAACTCGTTGATGTCATTGAGATAAAGATCGGCGGCTTTCCAACGAGACAATAGTAAGACTTCACGCGTAACGTTGTGAGTAACAAACGGGTTACCGTCACGGTCACCGCCCATCCAAGAGGAGAAGTGCACTGGGCGAGCATCAATGGGTAAACCTTCTCCAAGGTAAGATTTTAGACGGTCATTCATCTCACGTAGGAAGTCCGGTACTGCTTCCCATAGAGAGTTTTCAACGACCGCAAAGCCCCACTTTGCTTCATCCAACGGAGTAGGGCGTTGTTGTCGAATCACGTCTGAATGCCAGCCTTGGGCAATCAGTTGCTCTAGGCGGCGTTCGGTTTTTCTGCGCTCTTTAGAAGAAAGATCGCTTAGCTCCAACTTTGATAAGCACTCGTTTATCTTGACCAGTTTGTTGATCATCGTGCGGCGCGTAATTTCTGTTGGGTGAGCCGTCAATACCAATTCAATATTCAGATCACGAACCGCTTGGGCAGTGTCCAGTTTGCTCACATCGTTTTGTACCAGTTTAGAAAACAGCGAGTTAATCGCGTCTGGTTCGCAAATGTGCTCTTCACAATGGCGTGAAATCGTGTGGTATTGCTCAGCGATATTGGTGAGGTTTAGAAATTGGTTAAACGCGCGAGTAACGGGCGTTAGCTGCTCATCAGGTAGATGTTTGATTTCTTCGATCAAGCTGTCCCTGTCTGCTTGATTCCCTGCTTGAGCTGATTTGGATAATTTACGAATGGTTTCCACTTTCTCGAAGATTTCTTCGCCATGGGCATCGCGAATGGTGTTACCCAATAAGTGGCCTAACATGCGCACATTACTTTTGAGTGCGGCGTATTTCTCGTTCATTGTCGTCCTGCCTCGTAAAAAAACTACATCCATTGTCCTTGTTAAGACTCCAATCTAGCGAAAAGCACCAGTTATAGTCAAATAAAGCAGACTAAGTTTGCAATTATTCCGCTGTCTCCTGATTTAGAGCAAATTTACGGCAGCCATAGAGTAAAAAGTGAAAATTAATTACAAAATAACAAGTTAAATAAGTGTTAAGACTAGCGCTAAATTGTGAAGATAAAAAGATGCAGCTCAATCGAGCTGCACAGACTTTGAGCTTAAACGCGTATTAACAGCAGTACTTGACCATCGCCTTTGAAAGCACATCAATTGTGGGGGCGATAAAGTCGAAGGATAGAAACTCATCCGGTTGATGGGCTTGGTCGATTGACCCAGGGCCGAGCACCAAGGTTGGACACAACTGCTGTAGAAATGGTGCTTCAGTACAGTAGTTCACGGTTTCTGAACTAGTTTGGCAAATCTCTTCAACACCACCAATAAATGGGTGGTCATGTTGGCATTCGTAACCCGGAATAGGCTCATGCAATGGAATAATCTCCAGTCTCCCTGGCCATTTCGCTTCGACTTCTTTTAATGCTCCGCGCAACATGTTCTCTAAACCATCAAGGCTAATGCCAGGAAGAGGACGCACGTCGTAATGCAGCTCACAGCAACCACAAATACGGTTAGCGCTGTCACCACCGTGAATGTGTCCAAGGTTTAGGGTAGGGCTTGGAATGGCAAAACCCGGATGGTGATATTCTTTAATCAATTTGTCACGCAGTTGCATCATGGCGAACATGACTTCATGCATGATCTCAATAGCGTTAACGCCAAGCGCTGGGTCCGATGAATGACCGGACTTGCCTGTTACGCGAATGGCATTTGCCACATGCCCTTTATGACCTCGAATTGGCACAAGGCTGGTGGGTTCACCAATGATGCAGTAATCCGGCTTAAATGGGGCGTTTGCTGTGAAATGTCGCGCGCCCAACATGGTGGTCTCTTCGTCACAAGTGGCTAATACGTAAAGTGGTTTGCTCTGCTTGCTCCAATCGACTTTCTTCACTGCTTCATAAATAAAGGCGAAAAAGCCTTTCATGTCTGCTGTGCCTAAACCGTAGAAGCGGTTGTCTTTTTCCGTCAGTTTATGCGGATCAAAATTCCATCGCCCTTGATCGAATGGCACGGTATCGCTATGGCCAGCAAGTAAAAGGCCACCTTCACCCTCACCCATACGTGCGATCATATTGTGCTTGCCTGGCTCGACTTCGATCACTTCAACGCTAAAACCCAGATCTTTAAACCAAGATGCGAGTTTTTCGATGACTTTTGCATTGCCCTGATCCCAGCTCGGATCCGTGGAGCTGATAGAAGAGGTGCTGATGAGTCCTTCATAGACCTCTAGAAAAGTTGGTAATTGCATGGATTCTTCAAATCTCCTGTTGACAGACAGACCACAAAAATGTAAAACACATATTAAATCATATTTGATGAATAAAAAATCAAAATAAAGCAAAAATTAAATATGAATAGTCATTTGAGCCTTTAAGTATATGGATGTCACACAATGCTAAAAACCACGATTATTGGAGCCAGCGGTTACACCGGCGCAGAGTTAGCGTTAATGGTTAATAAACACCCACAACTCACGCTATCAGGTTTATACGTTTCCGCCAACAGTGTTGATGCGGGAAAGAGCATCGCGCAGCTGCACGGTAAGCTAGCGGGCATCATTGATATGCCAGTTTTACCACTAACGGATCCACTGCAAATCGCTCAAGAATCGGACGTGGTGTTTTTGGCAACGGCTCACGAAGTCAGCCATGATTTAGCCCCAACTTTCTTGGAGGCAGGCTGTCAGGTATTCGATTTATCGGGTGCATTCCGTGTGAAAAGTGAAGGCTTTTACGACACTTTTTATGGCTTCGAACATCAACATAACAACTGGCTAGATAAAGCAGCATACGGCTTAGCAGAGTGGAACCAAGAATCAATAAAAACCACTCCTTTGATTGCAGTAGCAGGTTGCTACCCAACCGCTTCACAGCTTGCAATCAAACCTTTATTAGAACATGCGTTGCTCGATACCAACCAATGGCCAGTGATCAACGCAACCAGTGGTGTATCAGGTGCAGGGCGTAAAGCCTCCATGGTTAACAGCTTCTGTGAAGTGAGCTTGCAACCTTATGGTGTATTTAACCATCGTCACCAGCCAGAGATTGCTCAGCACTTGGGTTGCGATGTGATTTTTACTCCGCACCTCGGCAACTTTAAACGCGGCATTCTTGCCACTATCACCATGAAGCTTGCGCAAGGTGTGACAGAAGCACAAGTGGCACAGGCGTTTGAACAAGCTTATCAAGGCAAGCCTGCGGTGCGTCTTAAAGGCGACGGTATTCCACGTATTCAGGATGTCGAAAATACCCCTTTCTGTGATATCGGCTGGAAGGTACAAGGCGAACACATCATTGTGATTTCAGCTATCGACAACCTACTTAAAGGTGCATCGAGTCAAGCGATGCAATGTCTCAATATTCATTACGGTTACCCAGAACTGACAGCGTTGCTGTAGTCGTTGAAAGAGGGAAATGCGATGACGCAAACCAATCAAGCTCCTTTAGTCATTAAGCTAGGTGGTGCAGCTCTATCATGCACTCAAACCTTAAGCCAACTTTTTGGCGCCATTGCGGCTTACCAAAAATCGGCACAGCGACAAATCGCCATCGTTCATGGCGGTGGCTACCTAGTTGATGAGTTGATGGCAAAGCTTCAGCTTGAAACCGTTAAGAAAAACGGTTTACGCGTAACGCCTTACGATCAAATTCCTGTGATTGCAGGCGCGCTTGCAGGCACTGCGAATAAGTTACTTCAAGGTCAAGCGATTGCGGACGGTCTTAACGCTGTGGGCCTTAGCCTTGCGGATGGTGGTTTGTGTCTTGTTGAAGAACTTGACCCAGAACTCGGCGCGGTAGGCAAAGCATCACCGGGTGACTCAGCACTATTACAAGCGGTGCTAAACACAGGTGCACTGCCGATCATCAGTTCAATTGGTTTAACCAAAGATGGCCAGATGATGAATGTGAATGCTGATCAAGCAGCAGTCGCGGTTGCGGGCGCATTAGATGCGGAGTTAGTCCTGTTATCAGACGTGAGTGGTGTATTAGATGGAAAAGGCCATTTGATCAAAACCCTGTCAGAGCAGCAAGCTAACTCGTTGATCGATGGACATGTGATCACCGATGGCATGATCGTCAAAGTTAAAGCTGCTTTGGAGGCCGCCAATGATCTTGGCCGTCCAATTGAAGTCGCGACCTGGCGTTACCCAGAAAAATTAGCACAGTTATTCGCTGGTGAAAGTATTGGTACTCAATTCTTGCCTCAATAAGCATCAGCAAAAGAATTCAATATTAGGAAGTCGTAGTTGGCACTGACCGCCGAGCGCAGCGCCAGTTAAGTTTGGAGAAAAAACATGAGCAAAGTGAACGTAAATAAAGTGGTAGTCGCATACTCAGGCGGTCTAGATACTTCAGTAATTATCCCGTGGCTAAAAGAGAACTACGACTGTGAAGTAGTGGCTTTCGTTGCCGATGTTGGTCAAGGTGCCGAAGAGCTAGAAGGCATTGAAGCGAAAGCAAAAGCCTCTGGTGCTTCTGAGTGTTACATCGCGGACTTGAAAGAAGAAATGGTCGCAGACTACATTTACCCAACGCTAAAAACCGGCGCGTACTACGAAGGTAAGTACCTGCTAGGTACATCAATGGCGCGTCCAATCATTGCCAAAGCGCAGGTTGAAGTGGCACGTAAAGTGGGCGCGGACGCTCTGTGTCATGGCTGTACAGGTAAAGGTAACGACCAAGTACGTTTTGAAGGCGCATTCGCAGCACTAGCACCGGACTTACAAGTGATTGCACCTTGGCGTGAGTGGGACCTAGTGAGCCGTGAAGAGTGTTTGGATTACCTAGCTGAGCGTAATATTCCTTGCTCTGCGTCTCTTACTAAGATCTATTCACGTGATGCAAACGCATGGCACATTTCGACGGAAGGCGGCGTTTTAGAAGATACGTGGAACGCACCAAACGAAGACTGCTGGGTGTGGACTGTCGACCCAGAGCAAGCGCCAAATGAAGCGGAATACGTCACGCTGAAAGTAGAAAAAGGTGAAGTGGTCGAAGTTGATGGTGAAGTGATGACACCATATAACGCACTGGTTTACCTAAACGAGAAGGGCGCTAAGCACGGTGTTGGCCGTATCGATATCGTGGAAAACCGTCTTGTTGGGATGAAGTCTCGTGGTTGTTATGAAACACCGGGAGGCACCATCATGATGGAAGCGCTGCGTGCTGTAGAGCAGCTTGTGCTAGACAAATCATCATTCGAATTCCGTGAGGAGCTAGGTCTAAAAGCGTCTCACCTTGTATACGATGGCCGTTGGTTTACGCCACTATGTAAATCGATCCTTGCCGCTTCAGAAGAGCTAGCGCAAGACGTTAACGGTGAAGTGGTTGTTAAGCTCTACAAAGGTCAAGCGACAGTGACGCAAAAACGTTCTGACAACAGCTTGTATTCAGAAGAGTTCGCGACTTTTGGTGAAGATGAAGTTTACGACCAAAGCCATGCAGGTGGGTTCATCCGTCTTTACTCGCTATCAAGCCGTATTCGTGCATTGAACAGCCAGAAGAAATAATCCCTTAACATCCATCTTGGATTGAATAAAGACCCGCCATTTATAGGCGGGTCTTTTGGTTTCTAAAAGCGGGTACCTAAATTTGTCTTGAATATATATGTAAAAATATTGAATTTATACTTTATTTTTTATCGAAATTGCCGTAACGTTGACCCATAAGAAAAAGTGAGCAAATGACCATCAAATTGGTTACTACTCATTCGAGAACGTTAGAGTAAGCAATAGTCATCAGGAGAGACGCAATGGCATTATGGGGCGGAAGATTTACCCAAGCGGCAGACACCAGATTTAAAGAGTTCAATGATTCGTTGCGTTTTGACTACCGATTGGCTGAGCAAGACATCGTAGGTTCAATCGCATGGTCTAAAGCTCTGCTTTCTGTTGATGTGCTATCGGCAGAAGAACAGCAAAAACTGGAACTTTCTTTAAATGAGCTGAAGTTAGAAGTGATGGAAGACCCTCACCAAATTCTTCGCTCTGATGCAGAAGATATCCACTCTTGGGTTGAACAGCAGCTAATCAGTAAAGTGGGAGATTTAGGTAAAAAACTCCACACTGGGCGTTCTCGGAATGACCAAGTCGCCACAGACTTGAAACTTTGGTGTCGTCAGCAAGGTCAGCAATTATTGATTGCTTTAGATCGCCTACAAGCACAAATGGTCCATGTTGCTAAACAGCACCAAGGCACCGTATTGCCAGGCTATACTCATCTTCAGCGTGCTCAACCTGTAACCTTTGCTCACTGGTGCTTGGCTTATGTTGAAATGTTCGAGCGTGACTACTCTCGTCTGAATGATGCCTTACAGCGTCTCGACACTTGTCCACTTGGCTCGGGTGCGTTAGCGGGAACGGCTTATCCGATTGATCGCGAACAATTAGCACATAATCTCGGTTTCCACCGTGCTACGCGTAATTCACTCGATTCGGTTTCAGATCGTGATCATGTGATGGAACTGATGTCGGTGGCGTCGATTTCTATGCTGCACCTTTCTCGTCTTGCAGAAGATATGATCTTCTACAATTCAGGCGAGTCAAACTTCATTGAGTTAGCGGATACGGTGACATCTGGTTCGTCATTAATGCCACAGAAGAAAAACCCAGATGCACTTGAGTTGATCCGTGGTAAGACAGGGCGTGTCTATGGCGCATTATCGAGCATGATGATGACAGTTAAAGCTTTGCCATTGGCGTACAACAAAGACATGCAGGAAGATAAAGAAGGGTTGTTTGACGCTTTAGATACATGGAACGACTGCATGGAAATGGCAGCTCTGTGTTTTGACGGTATTAAAGTGAATGGCGAGCGCACACTAGAAGCGGCGAAACAAGGTTACGCAAACTCGACGGAGTTAGCTGATTACCTAGTGGCGAAAGGCATCCCATTCCGTGAAGCTCACCACATCGTCGGTGTCGCGGTCGTTGGTGCTATTGCTAAAGGTTGTGCGCTAGAAGAGCTGTCTATCGAAGAGTTAAAAGCCTTCTCAGAAGTCATTGAAGCGGATGTGTATGACATTCTGACTATCGATTCGTGTTTGGAAAAGCGTTGTGCTTTGGGGGGGGTTTCGCCTCACCAGGTCGCTTACGCGGTAGAACAAGCGGATAAGCGCCTGAGCCAGCGTGACAGCTCGGCGGTGAAAGTGCGTCCTGCACGTTTGACGGACATTGAAACGTTGGAAGGTATGGTTGCTTACTGGGCGAACCTTGGTGAGAATCTTCCGCGCTCTCGTAATGAGCTCGTGAGAGATATTGGCTCTTTCGCGGTGGCTGAGCATCATGGTGAAGTGACGGGTTGCGCTTCTCTATATGTGTATGACTCAGGGTTGGCTGAAATACGCTCTCTTGGTATCGAAGCGGGCTGGCAAGGCCAAGGGCAGGGCAGTGCGATTGTGAACTATTTGGTTGAGAAAGCGCGCCAGATGGCGATCAAGAAAGTCTTTGTTCTAACGCGAACGCCTGAGTTCTTTATGAAGCAAAGCTTTTTACCGACATCGAAGTCATTACTGCCGGAGAAAGTTCTGAAAGATTGCGATCAGTGCCCACGTCAACATGCATGTGATGAGGTAGCGCTTGAGATCAATTTAATGGAGCAAGTGATCCAAAAAACGCATGTGGCATGAACTGAAGTTGTGGAGTGATTTTATTAGCATTCAATGACATAGTCATTTTCCTGTTTACTTACATCAGTATTCGCTAAAAAAATCGAAAAAATTTGGAACCTTTGAGAGGAAGCCCGGTCTATTAAAGTACCACTGCTTTTTCTTAGAAGAATCTAAGAGAGCCCCAGAACTGACATTGGTTTTGGGGCTTTTTTCTATCTGTCACTTTTCTCTTTTTTATTCGCCTTTTTTTGTCCCCGTCGACGCTGCCAAGGCAAGATGACAAAACGCATCCATAAGTGTAAAAACAACAAAACGTTGAAAGCGAAGCCGGCAAAGATCAAAGCGATCGACTCGATGCTTTGTGGATCATCTTTGAGCGTAAACCACCATACAATCCAACACAGTACAGAAAGTACCGTCAATTGATCCAAGCATCGTTGGCAACGTCCAAGTTTTTTCCAAAACCAATGTTCTTCGCAGCGGCGACAAGTCATAGTGTTTTCCAAACCATTAGTGTTGCTTCAGATTATATATCTAACTAAATGGTGGAAAGCGTTTCTTACACGGGCTTAGATCGCCATGACACAACCAAAAATGGAAAGTTAGCTTTGTAAAAGCTTTGTGGCACGTAATTGATGTATGGTGCGCTGTCAGTCTTTAACAGGAAATATAATGATGTCGACAGAGTTGAAACTTGCGCTGAGTATCGCTGGTGGGTTCTTTATGATCGGTGTTGTCGCGATTTGTATGGTCAGCCGCTATGCAATGATGGCAGCGTAAGAGAGATTTCATTGCACCGAAGTAGTAAAGCAAAGCCTCGTTGATGACGAGGCTTTGCTTTATATTTAGATAGAAGCCTGAAAGCGTTAGCAGCCAGGGCCGCAGTCAAGACAATGTTTCACCATTTCTGGCCCTAAGTGTAGTTTTGCATTCAAATCACGTAGAGCGGTGCGGACGCCTTCTTCAATCACTGGGTGATAGAAGGGCATATCTAACATCTCAGAAATCGTCATCCTATTTTGGTGCGCCCATGCTAAAAGGTGAGCAAGATGCTCTGCATTCGGGCCCATCATTTCTGCACCTAAAAAACGTCCAGTGCCTTGCTCTCCGTAGACATGCAGAATGCCTTTATTACGAAGCATGACGCGCGAACGTCCTTGATTTTCAAACGAGACTTCACCGGTTGCGAAACATCCACATGTGCCTAGACGTGTTTCTAGTTGTTTATATGTTTCGCCAACCATAGCAATTTGAGGGTCGGAGAACACGGCTGAAATTGGTGAGCGACGCAGACCCGCACGAATATCTGGGAAACGGCCTGCGTTGTCTCCAGCAATACGGCCTTGGTCAGCGGCTTCGTGCAGCAGTGGAATTTGGTTACTTGCATCACCTGCGATGAAGATGCTCTCTACCGAAGTTTGCAATGTATAGTGATCCGCCGTTGGTACGCCACGTTCATCGAGCGCCACATTGGTGTTCTCGATCGTCAGCTTATCTACGTTTGGACGACGACCCGTTGCAGCCAATACGTAATCGACAACGAAAGTTTCTAATTCGCCATCATGGTTGATGAATTGGATTTCGACCTTGTCTTCGCCGTCATTGTCTGACGAAGCAATGCGTTTCATGCTTTCGACTTTTACATCTGCATCAAGGTAGAACTCTTCCTTAAAGGCTTTATCTGCATACGCCATCACCTCTGGGTCTGTCAGTGGGCCCACTTGTCCTCCAATGCCAAAGAGCTTCACGTTTACTCCTAGGCGGTGTAAAGCCTGACCCAATTCAAGGCCGATGACTCCTGGGCCAAATACTGCCACGGACTCTGGTAAGTCATCCCAGTCAAATACATCATCGTTAATCACTAGGCGATCACCCAGTTCATTCCAAGCTGCCGGATATGCTGGACGAGATCCTGTCGCAATAACAATGCGCTGTGCGGTGACCTGAGTATGATCATCTATGATGAGAGTGTGGTCACCGGCAAACTTCGCGTAGCCCGATAGTTTGTCTTCAGCGGGAATATCATCGACACTTTCAAGCACAAAGCCAACAAAACGATCGCGTTCGCGCTTTACACGATCCATAACTTCTCGTCCGTTAATTAGTACTTCACCTTGCGGGTGTATCCCAAATCCAGGTGCTTTTTCGATTTGATGAACACTTTCTGCTGCCGCAATTAACAGCTTAGACGGCATGCATCCGACACGAGCACAGGTTGTTCCGTAGGGACCGCCCTCAATCATTACCACGCTGTTGGTATGAGCTTTTGCTGCTCGATAAGCACCAAGACCAGCCGTCCCGCCACCAATAATCGCTACGTCGACATTAACTTGTTTCATCGTGAACTCTCGCTTTTGTTTTAAGCCAAGCTAGCTACATTGAGCTTGGAGAGTGAATTGGATAGTTGAATCTGGATAAGTAGTCACCTTATTGGCAGATGACTACTTATCTAGACTAGTAGAAGAAGTGGTTTAGGGTTGGCCTCCGAGCCAAAAGGCACCGGAGACCGAGGGTGTAGGCTATGGACAGCTTAGCCTAGATACGCTTCTAGCTCTTCGCTACCGCCGATGTGCTTGCCACCGATAAAAACTTGTGGAACAGTCGTGCGACCAGATATAGCTCGTAGACTAACTGTTGTTGCGTCTTTACCCAGAATCACTTCTTCATATTGAAGACCGTGGTCAATCAGATTTTGTTTCGCTTTCATACAGAAAGGGCAGCCTGGTTTAGTGAACACAGTGATGGATTCTTGCGTTTTGTAGTCAGGCGCTATGTAGTTCAGCATCGTATCTGCGTCTGACACCTTGAATGGGTCGCCTGGTTCGTTTGGCTCAATGAACATTTTTTCCACTACGCCATCTTTTACTAGCATGCTGTAACGCCATGAACGTTTGCCAAAGCCGATGTCGTTTTTATCCACTAACATACCCATGCCATCGGTGAATTCACCATTACCATCCGGGATGAAGGTAATGTTTTCTGCTTCTTGGTCTTGTTTCCATGCATTCATCACGAACGTATCATTGACCGAGACACAAATAATCTCATCCACTCCGTGCTCTTTAAATACAGGGAACAATTCGTTGTAACGAGGTAGATGGCTTGATGAACAGGTTGGAGTAAATGCACCCGGTAAGCTAAATACGATAACGGTCTTACCTTTAAATAGCTCATCGGTCGTTACATTCACCCAAGAGTCACCTTGACGAACTGGAAAAGTAACTTGAGGGACTTGTTGACCTTCTTTAGATACAAACATAATGATTTCCTTTAACTATTTTAAATTATGCGTATAGAGCTTAGCGTTTTTCGTCGCTCTGTTTCGTTTTGTTGAGCCCATTATTGTAAAAATCCTTTGATAGCTCTAATCGTTTGGTGTTATGGTTTTGATAGGTATTAGCTATTGTTAAAGAAGCGAAGCGTGAAGTATGAATATTCGAGATTTTGAGTACTTAGTTGCACTTGCGGAACATAAGCACTTTCGCAAAGCGGCAGAGGCATGTTTTGTTAGCCAGCCAACATTGAGTGGGCAAATTCGTAAACTAGAGGACGAACTCGGGACCACGCTTTTAGAGCGAAGCAGCCGACGTGTTTTGTTTACCGATTCAGGGTTACAGCTGGTGGAGCAGGCTAAGCGCATCTTAAGTGAAGTGAAAACCTTCAGAGATATGGCAAGCGGTCAAAGCGGAGCCATGACTGGACCGATGCATATTGGTTTCATCCCGACGGTTGGGCCTTATCTACTACCCAAAATTCTGCCGCAGATAAAAGAAGCATTTCCTGAGCTGGAGCTATTTCTGCACGAAGCTCAAACACATCAATTAGTGCGTCAATTGGAAGAAGGCAAACTAGATTGCTTAGTTTTAGCTTCGGTTGATGAAACTGCGCCATTTAAAGAGATCGAAGTGTATCAAGAGCCATTAAGTGTCGCAGTGCCATGTGACCACGAGTGGGCCTCTCTCGACCATGTTGATATGTTGGAGCTGAATGGTAAAACCGTTTTAGCGTTGGGAGACGGCCACTGTCTGAGAGATCAAGCGTTAGGTTTTTGTTTTGCCGCTGGTGCAAAAGACGATGAGCGTTTTAAAGCCACCAGCTTGGAGACGTTACGCAATATGGTTGCTGCCGGTGCGGGGATTACGTTATTGCCTCAGCTTTCTATCCCTAATGAGAAGCAAAAAGATGGCGTATGCTACGTACCAGCTGTTAACCCAACACCCTCGCGTAATATCGTTCTCGTATATCGTCCGGGCTCACCATTACGAGCTAGGTTTGAAGCTTTAGCAGCGAAGATTAAAGAGGTGTTGGCTTCTTATCCATCATTGAATGCTGCAGCATAAGAAGCAGACATAAAAAAGGGAGAGCTTGATGCTCTCCCTTGTGCTTTTGTGATTTAGAACAGTTCTTCTGCGCCAGAGCCTGAAGAATAAATACTATCTTCTAAACGGTCGCCAGCGTATTCGGTAGGCTCCGTGCCTTTTTCAAAGTATTCGAACATTGATGTGCTATCTACTTTGTGCGTTAGCATACCGCTGTTGCGATCAATACGAACTCGAATAATATCCTCTGGAATATTTTTACCTTGCTCCGGCGTCCCTTCTAGCGCAACACGCATGAAGTCAATCCAAGCAGGCTCTGCGGTTTTCGCACCCGACTCGGCACCAGAAATTTGGCCTTGCCCTAGGTTGCTGTTAACAGTGGTGCGGCCAAGTGCACGTGAATGATCATCAAAGCCAACCCAAGCTATCGCAACGACACCAGGTCCATAGCCATTGTACCAAGCATCCTTGGAATCATTCGTTGTACCCGTTTTACCCCCGATATCACGACGACCAAGTTTTTGCGCGCGCCAGCCTGTACCATTCCAACCTGTGCCTTCACGCCAGTTACCGCCACCCCAAATGTTGCTGTACATCATCTCACGCATTAAGAATGCATTCTGTTCAGAGATAACTTGCGGTGCATATTGAGGTTCATCATTTTCAAGGGCATTGTCTGTTGCTAGGCCATCAATTGCGACGTCTTGTTCGCCAAATTCATCAGCGTAGCGATTTTCTGGCTGCTCGCTCATTTGCGGACAATCCTTATGACAAACACTCTTTGGATTGGCTTTAAACAGTACTTCACCGAATGCATCTTCCACGCGTTCTACATAGAATGGTTCAACGTAATAACCACCGTTCGCAAACACAGAGTAACCTTGTGCCACTTTCATTGGTGTTAAGCTGCCAGCTCCGAGTGCGATGGTCTCTGAGCGTGGTACTTGGTTAATATCAAAACCGAAACGAGTAAGGTACTGACGTGTCTCCTCGAGGCCAACTTCACGGAGTGTACGCACTGCCATGACGTTTTTTGATTGAGCTAAGCCGAGGCGAAGACGCGTTGGACCACCATAAGTCGGTGGTGAGTTTTTTGGTCGCCAAGCTGAACCAGAACCTGCATCCCACTTGTTAATCGGCGCATCGTTAATCAAAGTGGCTAGAGTCAGCCCTTTGTCAATTGCTGCCGAGTAGATGAAAGGCTTGATACTTGAACCAACCTGACGCACTGACATGGTTGCACGGTTAAACTTGCTGTGAACAAAGTTGAAACCACCAACCAGCGACAATATCGCGCCATTTTCTGGGTTCATCGCAACAAACGCGGTGTTTGCTGTCGGCACTTGGCTCAGTTTCCAGCTCAGTGTTGTGTTGTCATCTTCATCGGTTTCACTTACTTCGCGAACCCAAACTTGTTGACCTGTCGCTAGCACATCATGCGCTGACTTTGGTGTTGAGCCTTGGCGGTTATCGGTAATGTACTTACGCGCCCAGTGCATTCCAGTCCAAGGGATGGTTTGCTCTTCATGGTTCTTAACCCATACTTGCGCCGTCTTATCATCGACTTTCGTCACAACCGCAGGGTAAAGGTCACCATAAGTTGGCTGTTTCTTCAGGTGCTTTTCTATTTGCTCATTGCCCCAGGCTGCTTCCCCTTCTTTCCAAAGCACACTTTCTGCACCACGGTAGCCATGACGTTCATCGTATGACAAGAGGTTATTTACCGCAGACGTATTTGCAGCATCTTGCAGTTTAGAATCCACAGTCATGTAGATATTCAAGCCAGAGGTGTAAGCTTCTTCTTCACCGTACTCTTTTACTGCCCATGCACGAGCCAACTCTGCTACGTAAGGCGCTGAAAGCTCAATTTCAGCGCTATGATAACGCGCCACAATAGGTTCATTGCGTGCTTCGTCATACTGCTCTTGTGTAATGTATTTCTCATCAAGCATTCGCATTAATACAACGTTACGGCGTTTTGTTGCGCGCTCAAGAGAGTAAATTGGGTTCATGGTTGATGGCGCTTTTGGCATACCAGCGAGTGTTGCAATCTCACTTAACGTCAATTCATCAAGGCTCTTACCAAAATACACTTGAGCGGCAGCACCAAAGCCATATGAGCGGTAACCAAGGAAGATTTTATTGACATAAAGCTCCATGATTTCTTGCTTACTTAAAAGCTGCTCAATATGGATAGCAATAAAAATCTCTTTAATCTTACGCATGATCTTCTTCTCATTAGATAAGAAGAAGTTACGAGCTAGCTGTTGCGTAATCGTACTTGCACCCTGTTTAGCCGAGCCTGAAACCGCAACAACAACAGCTGCACGAGTGATGCCGATAGGGTCGATACCAGGATGCTCGTAGAAACGGCTATCTTCGGTTGCGATGAGCGCGTGAATTAAGTCTTGAGGAATTTCGTCATAAGTAACAGGAATACGACGCTTTTCACCGAACTGTGCGATCAGCTTCCCGTCTTGACTAAACACCTTCATAGGTGTTTGTAATTCAACGTCTTTTAGAGTTGCAACATCTGGCAATTCAGGCTTCACATACTGATAGAAGCCAAATATTGTGGTGACTCCAAGAATTATGCAAATCAATGTTAAAAATAATAAACGCTTTATGAACTTCACCGGAGAATCCCTGATTGGTTGAGGCTGTGTAACGGCAAACCCTTGTACTCTTAGGTCAAAAATTTAGCACATAAGAGATATTAACTCTTATTTGGATGCTAATAACAACCTTTGCACGAAGAAATTTCGGAGCGAGAGTAAGAGATGGATAAGCTAATCGTTACCGGCATCGATATAGGCCATAACAGCCTCAAAGCCGTAGTACTTAAACCCACAGGCAACAATTACGCTCTGTTGGGTTACAAAGAAATATTACTAAAGGAAGGTATTGTCGCTGAAAATAACACCATAAATCATCAAGAAATTGTAAAGACCCTCAAGCAGATAAAAAAAGAACTGCCTTTTGGTGCTAAAAAAGTTGCGATCTCAGTTCCTGATAACTCGGTAATTAGCAAGAAACTGCAAATAGAACAAAATCTTGAAGAGAGTGAAGTTGAGTTTGCAGTGATACAAGCCTTTTCTCATCAATCGCCATTCCCTGTCGAAGAGCTGAGTTTAGACTTCGTTCGTCTTCGCGCTGAGGGCGGGCAGAGTGGCAGTGATAGCTATCAAGTGTTTGCGACAAGAAAAGATGTGGTAGAAGGCCGAGTCGATGCATTACAAAAGTCCGGACTAAAACCTGTTTTAGTGGACGTGCATTCGCAAAGCCTTGGTCATATCTGGAAGCTCACCGCCGATCGCTTTCCTGACAAAAACAAATACTGCTTACTCGATATTGGCACCTTATCGAGCTCCTTCACCATGTTTACCGAACAAGGTGAACTGTTTCACAAAGAGTTTGCTTACGGCACACGCGGAGCAAACAGCGCTTCTCTAGTCGATTTTCTGTCCGATGATGCTCAGGAGAAAACAGAGCTGTTTAACCGTCAAATCATAGAGCGAGTAAAGCGCCAGATGCAGCTCTATACCTCAATCAATGGCTCACAAAACATCAAGGGTATCTGGTTATCAGGGGAGGGGGCCTCCACTCCCATGCTCGCAGAGGAGTTGTCTCAACAATTGTCGTTAGAGTGTGAATTGCTAAATCCGCTAGGGCTATTTGAGATGAAGGTGTCTAAGCGTAAGCGTCGTGCTGTGGATTG
>NZ_JADDYG010000443.1:26825-29109 GCF_015163535.1 Vibrio sp. OPT46
TCGCATTAGGCATGTTGGTCGCTGTTGGCATCCAGTGGGGTATTGGAAAGTTTTTTGAGTACCAACAAGATCAACAACAGGAGCGGCTCGATTACCTCACTCACTACATTGCCGAACTCGACCAGCGTATTGAAGCAATGAAAATTGCAGAGCAAGAGCACAGCAAAATCCTCGAACGTCTAAAGGTCGTTGAAGGTTTACAAAACGGACGAAACAAAACGACCGAGTTCATGAACTTAATGCCTGCCGTTATCCCTGAAGGTGTATATGTCGACAAGATCAAAATGAATGATCTGGAAATTGAGATCTCTGGGATCTCTGATAGCACTCCAAAACTTGCCACGATGCTGGACAACATGGAGCGCTCGGCCAAGTTGAACGACGTAGAAATGCATTCCATCGTTCACGGCAAAGCCCGTTTTGGGAAAGAGTTTCAAACATTCAAAGTGTCTTTCATGTTCAAAGTAACGGAGAAGAAATTGGAGGCTCAACGTGGTTGATTGGCAGGATCTCGAAATAGATGAAATGGCCGAGTGGCCATTGTTGCCCCAGATTGTAGTAATCGCACTTCTGATCATGGCGATTCAAGGCTTAGGTTATTGGTTTTACCTTAAACCGAAAGACGAACAGTTGAATCACTTGATTCAGCAGGAGCAGACACTCAAGGTGGCATTGAAGATCAAAGCGAACAAAGTGGCAGCGTTGCCTCAGCTTCAATCTCAATTGGATGAACTTACCACTCGTTACGAGTTATTACTGCAGCAACTGCCTGCGCAAAAAGAGCTGGCTACAATGCTCGCTTCAGTGAATGAGCTTGGCATCGACAATAAGCTGACTTTCACCCGAATCGACTGGGGCGAAAAACAATCAGAGCACTTCCTTTATCGTCTCCCTTTAAACATAGAGTTAACGGGCGACTTTCATGACATCGGCCATTTTTCTCAGGCAATAGCGACGCTACCTCGAATCATCACGTTTAAAGATGTGACTTGGCAACGTGTCAGCCAAGAGAGCGAAACCCTGCACTTTCGGGTGCGTGCTAATACCTATCAGTTTAAGCCGGAGGAGACGAAAAATGACAAGTAAGTCTTTGTTGCTGGTACTGATGGGTTCTCTATTGATGGGCTGCCAGGCGAATGATGAATCATTGACGGATTTTATTCGAGGAGTGGAAACACAGGCGCGTCGAGAGGTCGAGAAGCTTAAGCCCGCAGACAAGTATGTTGCAGTCACGTACGCACCGGAAGTACAGCGTGCACCCTTTGAATTACCCAAAGAAGCCACCATCGCGACTCAGCCAGTTGCAAGAAAAGATTGTTGGCAACCGCCCTCAAGAAGGCGAACTGGCAAATTAGAAAAATTCCCATTAAGCCAATTACGTTTGAAAGGTGTCATGGGCATGGATAACACGGTTTCTGGCCTCGTTCAGGCTCCCAATGGCACCGTCTATAAAGTTAAGCCGGGTCAATACCTCGGACGCAATAATGGCAAAGTGACCCATGTCAGCCACTCCTATTTGTTGATTAATGAAACGTTGCCCGACGGCTTAGGATGTTGGCAAAAACGTAAAGTTAAGTTGGCTTTGAGATAGCCCCATTTATTTTTGATATTGAGTAATGAAAATGAGACAAGGATTAACACGTACACCAAGGATACTTACTGGGCTCTTCTCCTTATGGTTGTTTGTATTTTTAGCCCCTTTAGCGGCAGCTGAAGAAGTTTCGTCCAATGCCCTAAAAAGTATCGACTTTCGAACTAATAAAGATAAAGACGCCGTGATTGTCGTCGAATTGGCGTCACCGGCCGCGATTGTAGATATCAAGCGTGTACAGGAAGGGTTAAGTATCGATTTGCTTAACACTTCAGTAAAAGACGAGCAATTGTATCTCCTAGACGTGAAAGACTTTTCGACTGTGGTTGAGAGCGTAGAAGTGTTTCGCGACACCTCGACGACGCGCTTGGTTGCGCACATCAATGAAGAATACATGCATGATTACCGTTTAACGGGGCGTTTTTTGGAAATCAAAGTAGCGAAGATCAAACCCAATGAGAAAGCCCCAGATAAAAGCATTTTAGAAAGAGAAGGTAAGCTTATTTCGATTAACTTCCAAGATATTCCTGTGCGAAACGTCTTGCAGCTTATTGCTGATTACAACCAATTCAATTTGGTTGTCTCCGACTCTGTAGAAGGCAACCTCACGCTTCGTCTTGATGGTGTCCCTTGGCAGCAAGTGCTGGATATTATTTTGCAAGTTAAGGGGTTAGATAAGCGTGTTGATGGCAA
>NZ_JADDYG010000443.1:29119-33641 GCF_015163535.1 Vibrio sp. OPT46
AAACTTCCAAGATATTCCTGTGCGAAACGTCTTGCAGCTTATTGCTGATTACAACCAATTCAATTTGGTTGTCTCCGACTCTGTGGAAGGCAACCTCACGCTTCGTCTTGATGGTGTCCCTTGGCAGCAAGTGCTGGATATTATTTTGCAAGTTAAGGGGTTAGATAAGCGTGTTGATGGCAACGTGATTTTAGTTGCTCCGACTGATGAGCTGGACTTGCGTGAGAAGCAGCAGTTAGAAAAACAAAAATTGACGGAAGAAATGGGAGAGCTTTCATCTGAAATCATCAAAGTTAATTTTGCTAAAGCATCAGACATTGCGGAGATGATCAATGGTGAAGGAAATATCAGCATGCTGTCAGAGCGCGGCAGTATGACCATTGATGAGCGAACTAACTCGTTATTGATTAGAGAGTTACCTGAAAACATCGAGGTGATTCGAGAAATTATTGAGTCTTTGGATATTCCAGTTAAACAGGTTCAAATTGAGGCGCGTATTGTGACCATCAATGAAGGTAACATGGACGAGTTAGGGGTTCGTTGGGGTTTTACGTCTATTAATGGCAGTAATACAGTGGGTGGTTCTATTGAGAACAACCTCGCCACGATCGGTCTCTATAATGGAGAAGGGGGTGATGACGGTGGTGACGGTGATGGAGTAGGGATCGATGACTTCCTAAATGTAAACTTAGCTGCAACCAGCCCGAATGCGACCAGCATTGCTTTTCAGGTCGCAAAGTTAGGTTCAGACACCTTGTTGGATCTTGAGCTTTCTGCGCTGCAACAAGAGTCTAAAGCTGAGATTATCTCGAGCCCACGTTTGATCACTACCAATAAGAAACCTGCCTATATCGAACAAGGTACAGAGATTCCTTACCTAGAGTCATCATCAAGTGGTGCAACGACGGTGACGTTCAAAAAGGCGGTATTAAGTTTGAAGGTAACCCCGCAAATCACACCGGATAACCGCTTAGTATTGGATTTAAGTGTCACGCAAGATAGACCAGGACAAGTCGTGAAGACAGGCACTGGTGAAGCTGTTGCGATTGATACTCAACGTATCGGGACGCAAGTGTTAGTGAATAACGGTGAAACGGTCGTTCTTGGTGGTATTTTTCAGCACAGCATTACTAACTCGGTGGACAAAGTGCCTTTGTTGGGCGACCTGCCGCTATTAGGTGCTCTTTTTCGTCGAAGTTATGAGAATGTTGGCAAAAGTGAGCTGTTAATTTTCGTCACGCCTAAGGTGGTGATTCAGTAGTTCTGTCTCGGGAAAAACTGATTAAATCAAAAATAAAGTTGCAATAGTGGCACCATGCTTGGATAATTTCGGGTCTTATCACGAATTATCTGTGAGGAACTGGTGCCACAAGCCTTGTAGAACAGCAGTTTAGCTGTGTTTTCTTGTGGCGATCTTATTGAATCAATGTTGTAAATTACTGCTAAACATGGCTGAGAAACGTAATATTTTCCTTGTTGGCCCAATGGGCGCCGGCAAAAGTACAATTGGTAGACATCTAGCACAGCAACTGCATATGGAGTTTGTTGACTCCGATACAGTGATCGAAGAACGCACTGGTGCAGACATCTCTTGGGTTTTTGATGTAGAAGGTGAAGAAGGCTTCCGCAAGCGTGAAGAAGCGGTACTTGAAGACCTAACACAAGAGCAAGGCATCGTGCTTGCGACTGGCGGTGGCTCTGTTAAGAGCAAAGAAAACCGCAATCGTCTTTCGGCACGTGGTGTTGTTGTTTACTTAGAAACGACGATTGAAAAGCAACTTGCGCGTACAAACCGCGACAAGAAGCGTCCTTTACTTCAAACGGATAACCCTCGCGAAGTACTGGAGCAATTAGCTGAAGAACGTAATCCTTTATATGAAGAAGTAGCGGATTACACTGTTCGCACTGACGATCAAAGTGCAAAAGTGGTAGCCAACCAGATCGTAAAAATGCTAGAAGAGAGATAAGTCTTTATCTTTTTTTTAATTGGAGCAAACCGATGGAACGGATTACGGTCAACCTAGCTGAGCGTAGCTACCCAATCTCTATTGGCGCCGGGTTATTTGAGGACCCGGCGTACCTCTCTCAAGTTCTCTCAAACAAAAATGCAAAACAAAAAGTTGTTGTGATCAGTAATGTCACAGTGGCGCCTTTGTATGCAGACAAAATTTTAAAGCAACTCGAGCAGCTCGGTTGTAGTGCATCCTTGTTAGAATTGCCTGATGGTGAACAGTACAAAAACTTGGATGTATTTAATCAAGTAATGAACTTCTTACTGGAAGGGAGTTATGCTCGTGATGTTGTGATCATCGCGTTAGGTGGTGGTGTTATTGGCGACCTTGTGGGTTTTGCGTCTGCCTGTTACCAGCGTGGGGTCGACTTTATTCAAATACCGACCACATTACTATCCCAAGTGGACTCTTCGGTTGGTGGAAAAACCGCGGTTAACCATCCGTTGGGTAAGAACATGATAGGTGCGTTTTACCAACCTAAAGCCGTGATCATTGATACGAACTGCCTGTCGACGTTGCCTGAACGTGAGTTCGCTGCGGGTATCGCCGAAGTCATTAAGTACGGCATTATTTACGATGCAGATTTTTTTGTATGGTTAGAAGACAATCTTGAGCGCTTGTATGCGTTGGATGAAGAAGCACTAACTTATGCGATCGCACGTTGCTGTGAAATAAAAGCGGAAGTGGTGGCTCAGGATGAGAAAGAATCGGGCATCCGTGCTTTGCTTAACTTAGGTCACACCTTTGGTCATGCGATTGAAGCGGAACTTGGCTATGGCAATTGGCTGCATGGTGAAGCGGTATCTTCCGGCACTGTTATGGCGGCCAAAACGTCGCATCTACGCGGTCTGATCTCGGAAGAGCAATTTGAGCGTATTGTTGCGATTTTGCGTCGTGCAAAACTGCCTGTGCATACTCCAGACAGTATGAATTTCGATGACTTCATCAAGCACATGATGCGAGATAAGAAAGTCCTCTCTGGTCAATTACGATTGGTTTTGCCTACAGGCATTGGCACTGCCGAGGTAATTGCTGATACGACGCAAGACGTACTCAAACAGGCGATAGACTTCGGTCGCGATATTTAACCTTGTAATGGCGCCTTTGGGCGTCATTCTTGTAGTGTATTAAGGTTATTAGATGAGTGTTGCTCACGTACTGGAATTAGATTCTCAAATCGAGTTGCTTGATAGATTAGGTCTACTGACTAACTTTGGTTCCAATCTCATTGCGATTAATGGTCATGATGGGTACGGGAAATCTTGGCTAGCGCAGCGATACCTTGAAGTGGGTGCCAGTAACAAGAATCAATGTTTGTTACTTTGTCATTCTAATCAAGACGATGTGCAGCATCGCGTCCTTATTTTGAATCAACTGGTTTCAGACGCATTGTTTAATCAGCAAGAGCCTTTACTTGATAGCCTTGAAAGGCTTTTAGGTGATGAGCCGTGTGACATTGCAATTGTTGTAGATGATGCGCATTTATTGAGTGAGACACTTATCTCTGAGCTTTGGATGCTGGTCTTAGAGGCGCACCATAAGCCAAATTGGACCATCAATATCCTACTGTTTACACAGTCTGGACGTTTAGAAGGTTTGCTAGCACGTCTCAGTTATGGACAAGAGATAAAGCCTGTTGAGCTTGATATTGATATGTTGTCCGAAGTGGAAGCTCGTCGTTTCTTTGAGTCACTTGTTGCGCGCTACGTCGATGATGAGTCTGAGAAACGGGTTCGAGATGCATTTAAAAAAGTCGACCCAGTACCGGGTGACATCATGGCGTTAGGAGAGATGAAAGTGGAAAAAAGGATCATTATCCGCTCGATTGTCGGTTCACCCCTGAATATTGCGTTGGTGGTATTAGTATTACTGTTGCTTGCTGCTGGTGGCTATTGGTGGATGCTTAGTCAACCAAGTCCTGATGATAAAGCGCAGCAAATTGCTGGCAGTTTAGAGCAAACGGCTATTCCAACTTTTGAAGAGTCAGGAATCAGTGCAGCGCAGTCTTCACTGATTCCTGTAACCGATGGCTCTAGCAGTCTTGATAAGTCTGGTGCGGTTGATGATTCTGATTCATTACCGCCAGCAGTGACAGAAGAAGTAGCGAGCGTAGGCAGTGATGACAATCAACAAAGAGTGGTGATTGAGTCGAATGTGGTCGATGCATTGCTTGAAGGTAAAGCTGATTCAGCAGACACAAAAGCGATTGATGATGTCGTAGGTACTGAGAAGACAGAAACCGCCGATGAAACTAGCTCCCCTTTGATTAAAGTCGTAAAACCGAATCAAGATATGACGCAAGCACCTGCTCAGTCAGAAGAGGGTGACGCAAACCAACCTGTTGTGAAGTTTTCATTTGCTCGTGAAGAACTAAAAGCGCTATCGCCAAGAGCTTACACTTTACAACTCGCAGCTATGACCTCAATGGAAGATGTACAATCCTTTCTCAATGAGCATCAACTGAATAATCAAGTGCGAATTTATCCTACCGTTCGTAATGACACCGAGTG
>NZ_JADDYG010000443.1:33651-45841 GCF_015163535.1 Vibrio sp. OPT46
GGCAAACCAACCTGTTGTGAAATTTTCATTTGCTCGTGAAGAACTAAAAGCGCTATCGCCAAGAGCTTATACTTTACAACTCGCGGCTATGACCTCAATGGAAGATGTACAATCCTTTCTCAATGAGCATCAACTGAATAATCAAGTGCGAATTTATCCTACCGTTCGTAATGACACCGAGTGGTATATCATCACATATCAAGATTATCCGACAATTCAAATGGCTCGTGATGCCGTCGCAAGCTTGCCAGATTCGGTTAAGTCGGTGAGTCCTTGGGCAAAATCACTCCGTCAGGTTCACCGTGAAATTGAACGAGTGAAATAAACCTGAGCTTCCCTGAAAAATATGTTACATTCCGCAGCCTTAATTTTTGGTCGATAGATAGAGCAGTAGATGAAAAAGCAACGAGCCTTTCTTAAATGGGCAGGAGGAAAATACGGACTGGTTGAAGACATCCAACGTCATTTGCCGCCGGCTCGAAAGCTAGTTGAACCTTTTGTTGGTGCGGGCTCAGTGTTTCTGAATACCGATTATGACCATTATCTACTTGCAGATATCAATCCAGATTTGATCAATCTGTACAACCTGCTGAAAGAACGCCCTGAAGAGTATATCTCTGAAGCGAAGCGTTGGTTTGTCGCTGAGAACAACCGCAAAGAAGCCTACCTACACATTCGCGCTGAGTTTAATAAAACCGATGACGTGATGTACCGCTCTTTAGCGTTTTTGTATATGAACCGCTTTGGTTTTAATGGCCTATGCCGTTACAACAAAAAAGGTGGCTTCAATGTACCGTTTGGCTCTTACAAAAAGCCGTATTTCCCTGAGGCGGAATTGGAGTTTTTTGCAGAAAAAGCCAAAAAAGCTACGTTTGTTTGTGAAGGTTATCCTGAAACATTTCGTCGTGCGCGCAAAGGGAGCGTCGTGTATTGCGATCCACCTTATGCGCCGCTTTCAAATACGGCAAATTTCACCTCATACGCAGGTAATGGTTTCACGTTGGACGACCAAGCTGCATTAGCCGACATTGCTGAAAGAACAGCGACTGAACGTGGCATTCCTGTGTTGATTTCTAACCACGACACTACCTTGACACGTCGGTTGTATCACGGTGCGGATCTTAATGTGGTTAAAGTAAAGCGTACCATTAGCCGTAATGGTAACGGTCGTAATAAAGTTGATGAGCTACTTGCGCTTTTTCATGCGCCAGACATGGATAAATCAAGCTCTTAATTCTCACACTATTATATCTAAATAGTGGATCTCCCCACTGGCTTCGGTAGAATTGCGCGCAGATTGTTTGCTCATTACTACTGAGGTCAGGTATGAAAGATTTTCTTATTGCTCCATCCATTTTATCGGCAGATTTTGCTCGTCTCGGTGAAGATGTAGAAAAAGTACTCGCAGCGGGTGCGGATGTGGTGCATTTCGACGTTATGGATAACCACTATGTACCAAACCTGACTTTTGGTGCGCCTGTGTGTAAAGCACTACGCGATTATGGCATCACAGCGCCAATCGATGTTCACCTAATGGTGAAACCCGTTGACCGTATTATTCCTGATTTCGCAAAAGCGGGTGCGTCGATGATTACGTTCCATGTAGAAGCTTCTGATCATGTAGACCGTACACTGCAGTTAATTAAAGAGCACGGCTGTCAGGCTGGTGTGGTACTAAACCCAGCAACGCCACTTGCAAGTCTTGAATTTATTATGGATAAAGTCGACATGATTCTACTGATGTCGGTAAACCCTGGTTTTGGTGGTCAATCATTCATTCCTCATACACTAGATAAACTGCGTGCCGTTCGTAAGATGATTGACGAGTCTGGTCGTGATATCCGCTTAGAAATCGATGGCGGTGTGAAGGTTGACAACATTCGTGAAATTGCAGAAGCGGGCGCAGACATGTTTGTTGCAGGCTCGGCGATTTTCGGTGAGCCAGATTACAAACAAGTGATCGATCAAATGCGCGCTGAACTGGCTGAAGTTAAATAAGCACCGATAAGCCAGCGCAATAACACGCTGATTTTAAAGGCTGCCAGCTTGTTGGCAGCCTTTGTGTTTTCTAGTATTAGAAGAAATTAAATATCCACTGCGCTGAGCAAATAATCACTTGCCTATTTTACGCCCTTTCTGTACTATTCGTGCTCCTTAAACTCAGTCAATTATCTTTAGTTCCTTGCTTCCTCTGGACGACTGAGCCATTTGTGGAAGCTGAATAATCCGTAAGGAGCAACCAATGCGTCATTACGAAATCGTATTCATGGTGCACCCAGATCAAAGCGAGCAAGTTGCTGGCATGATCGAGCGTTACACTGGTTCAATCACTGAAGCTGGCGGTAAAATCCACCGTCTAGAAGACTGGGGCCGTCGTCAACTGGCTTACCCAATCAACAAGCTTCACAAAGCTCACTACGTTCTTATGAACGTTGAAGCTGACCAAGCTGTAATTGATGAGCTAGAAACTGCTTTCCGTTTCAACGATGCAGTTCTACGTAACATGATCATGCGTACTAAAGCAGCGATCACTGAGCAATCTATCATGCTTAAGCAAAAAGAAGAGCGTGCTCCACGTCGTGAAGAGCGTTCTGAAGCTAAGCCTGAAGCTAAGTCAGAAGCTGCTGAGTAAGTTTTCTTATGGCCAATCGAATGGAGCTGAGCGGCACCATTGCCAAACCGCCCATTCGTAGTAAAAGCCCTGGTGGCATTGAACACTGTCGGTTTTGGCTGGAGCATCGCTCTACTATTATCGAAGCTGACTTACCTCGACAAGTTTATTGTCGTATGCCGGTAGTCGTCAGCGGGCTTGGGTCACAAGCACTAACTCAGAATTTAGTTCAAGGCAGTAACATTAAGGTAAGTGGTTTTGTCACTTATCAAACCGGCCGAAATGGCGTGGGAAAATTAGTGTTACACGCCGACAACATTACTCAAATTTAAGATCAGGAGATAGCCCATGGCTCGTTTCTTCCGTCGTCGTAAATTCTGCCGTTTCACTGCAGAAGGCGTACAAGAGATTGATTACAAAGACGTAGCAACTCTTAAAAACTACATCACTGAAGCTGGTAAAATCGTACCTAGCCGTATCACTGGTACAAGCGCTAAGTACCAGCGTCAACTAGCACGTGCTATCAAGCGTTCACGCTACCTAGCTCTACTACCGTACACTGACAAGCATCAGTAATCGGTTCATTTTATTAAGAAAGAGGATTAAGCAATGCAAGTTATTCTACTTGATAAAATTGGTAACCTAGGTGGTCTTGGCGATACTGCAAACGTTAAATCTGGCTACGCTCGTAACTTCCTTATCCCACAAGGTAAAGCAGTTATGGCAACTAAAGCTAACGTTGAAATGTTTGAAGCTCGTCGTGCTGAACTAGAAGCTAAAGTTGCTGAGCAACTAGCTGCTGCAGAAGCTCGCGCAGAGAAAGTTAACGCTCTAGAAGCGGTAGTTATCGCTTCTAAAGCTGGTGACGAAGGCAAACTATTCGGTTCTATCGGTACTCGTGACATCGCTGACGCTATCACAGCTGCAGGCGTTGAAGTTGCTAAGAGCGAAGTTCGCCTTCCTGAAGGTGCTCTACGTAACACTGGTGAGTTCGAGATCAGCGTTCAACTTCACTCTGAAGTTTTCGCGACAGTTAACCTACAAGTTGTTGCTGCTGAGTAATTCAGTATCAAGACGAAATACTAAAAAGCACCTCCTCGGAGGTGCTTTTTTTATTTCTAAAACTGAGAGAAAAAGGGTTAAAAAGCGAAAAGTAAATTAACGGAAAATACGCTGTCTGCTTTGCTTAAGCCTTCAGGCACTTTATCGTGATACTGACGAGAGTGCGCTAGTTTCAGTGCGATATCTTCAGTAATATCATTGGTTACACTGAGTTCACTATCAGTACGTGTGTTACTTCTACCTGTTACCAACGTAATATCAGCTGCGAAACTTAAATTATCCAACGCATGCCAAGTTGTGTTGACATTTCCTCGAAAAATGCCTTCTCTAACGATATCGGGAAAGACAATATCGTCATCATCTATTTCGTCTAAGTTTGGCTCTTGATAGCGAAAACCAGGGCCTACCTCTACCTCTAAAATGAAGTTCTCAGTGTAGGAGAACTGGTAACCCAAACCACCTGACAACGTATAGTCTTTAAAATAAGCACTGTAGCGAGAATCCACCCCTTTAAAGCTGCCATACAAATATGTCTTAGGGCCTAACTTGTAGTCACTCTGTAGGGAGTAGGTGGATGAGCGTTTGTCTTCTTCACCGTCTTTGTACAAGTTGTAGTACTTCCATTCACCATTAGAACGGTGTCGACCTGACGTATATTCAGCACTCAAACGAGCATTCAGGGAACGAGAGTCCGTGTTACCTGTGTGAGCTTGATAGCCGAACTCCACCTCGGTTTTTAGTGGGTCGGGTAAATCAATATTTTGCTCTGGCTGTACTGATTCGTCAGCATACGATGCACTAGCGCACAGTAGGCTAAAGCTAAGTAACCAGTATCGGGACACATCAACCTCGAACGTAATCAAAAAGGAGGGGCATGATACTGATACAGATATTTGGTTGGGTCAATGGTAGGTTAATTTTTATTAGAGCTAGGCGGAAGAACCAGGCTATTACCCGGATGGTTCACATGATGATTTCTTAACAAGTAATTGTCGCTTCGGGGAAGCATCTCAGCTAGGTTAAGGTTATAATCGTGGGTCAATAGTAGTTATCGAGCAAAGTCATGGCGGAAAACAGAAATCGCAAACCTTCAGACAGTCAGGTCGACGCAATCAAAGTGCCACCTCACTCACTAGAAGCCGAGCAATCAGTAATTGGTGGTCTTTTACTGGATAATGAACGTTGGGACACCGTTGCCGAACGTGTTGTGAGCAGTGATTTCTATAGTCGTCCACACCGCCTGATTTTTGAAGGTGTAAAAACCATTCTTGAAGCGGGTAAACCTCTCGATCTTATTACTTTATCGGAATATCTAGAGCGTCACGAGTTGTTAGAAGATGTAGGCGGTTTTGCTTACCTTGCTGACTTGGCGAAGAATACGCCAAGTGCAGCTAACATCAATGCGTATGCTGATATTGTCGCTGAGCGCGCGATTGTTCGTGGCCTTATTGGTGTCGCGAATGAAATTGCGGACGCGGGCTATGACCCTCAAGGTCGCAGTTCTGAAGATTTAATAGACATGGCGGAGAGTAAAGTTTTTGCTATCGCCGAGTCTCGAACTAGTGAAAACGAAGGACCACAAAACGTCGACAACATCCTCGAAAAGACGTTAGAACGTATCGAGTTGTTGTATAAAACGCCACAAGATGGTGTTACCGGGGTCGATACCGGTTTCACAGATCTCAATAAGAAAACCGCAGGTTTGCAAGGCTCTGATTTGGTGATTGTCGCTGCGCGTCCATCGATGGGTAAAACGACCTTTGCGATGAACTTGTGTGAAAATGCAGCCATGCAACAAGAAAAGCCCGTACTTATTTTCTCGTTAGAGATGCCAGCTGAACAGTTGATGATGCGTATGTTGGCCTCTTTGTCTCGTGTTGACCAAACCAAGATCCGTACGGGTCAGCTAGATGACGAAGATTGGGCGCGTATTTCTTCTACTATGGGTATCCTGATGCAGAAGAAAAATATGTACATTGATGATAGCTCTGGACTAACTCCGACCGAAGTGCGTTCGCGCGCTCGCCGTATCGCTCGTGAACATGGCGGTCTATCGATGATCATGGTCGACTACCTTCAGTTGATGCGCGTGCCTTCGTTAACCGATAACCGTACTCTTGAGATTGCTGAGATCTCTCGCTCTCTTAAGGCGCTGGCAAAAGAGCTAAATGTGCCTGTTGTGGCACTGTCGCAGCTAAACCGTTCCCTAGAGCAACGTGCGGATAAACGACCAGTAAACTCGGACTTGCGTGAATCCGGTTCCATCGAGCAGGATGCCGACTTGATCATGTTCATCTACCGTGATGAGGTTTATCACCCAGATAGTCCGTACAAAGGTACGGCCGAAATCATTATTGGTAAACAGCGTAATGGTCCTATCGGCTCTGTTCGCCTCACTTTCCAAGGTCAACATTCGCGTTTCGACAACTACGCGGGTCCTGCATTCGATATTGATGATGAGTAATCCCATGAGCTATATGAAAGCGGCCAAGGCGTGCATTGATTTGTCTGCGTTGCAGCACAACTTACAGCGCGTAAAAGCTCAAGCGCCACAAAGTAAAGTGATGGCTGTCGTCAAGGCCAATGGTTATGGTCACGGATTACGTCATGTCGCAAAACATGCTAACCATGCGGATGCGTTTGGTGTGGCTCGTATTGAAGAAGCATTGCAACTGCGCGCTTGTGGAGTAGTAAAGCCGATTCTATTGCTAGAAGGTTTTTACTCTCCTGGTGACTTACCTGTTCTTGTGACGAACAACATCCAAACTGTGGTGCACTGTGAAGAGCAGCTTATCGCCTTGGAGCAAGCAGACCTTGAAACTCCGGTTGTCGTGTGGCTGAAGATTGACAGTGGCATGCACCGCCTTGGGGTTCGTCCTGAACAATATGACGAGTTTGTAACGCGGCTGAAGGAGTGTCCAAATGTAGCGAAACCGTTGCGTTACATGAGCCACTTTGGCTGTGCAGATGAGCTGGATAGCGATATTACCCCACAACAGATTGAGCTGTTTAAATCGTTGACTTCTGGTTGCCAAGGGGAACGTTCACTGGCGGCATCTGCGGGGTTATTGGCATGGCCTCAAAGCCATTTAGATTGGGTTCGTCCGGGTATTATCATGTATGGTGTGTCGCCATTCGATGACAAAACGGCGCAAGATCTTGGGTATCAGCCTGTCATGACACTTAAATCCCACCTTATTGCGGTACGTGAAGTGAAGAAGGGTGAAAGTGTTGGCTACGGTGGTATTTGGACCAGTGAGCGAGATACAAAAGTTGGTGTCATTGCTGTAGGGTATGGCGACGGTTACCCAAGAAGTGCTCCAAACGGTACGCCGGTGTGGGTTAATGGCCGTAAAGTACCTATTGCAGGTCGAGTTTCCATGGATATGCTGACGGTCGATTTGGGACCAGACGCAACGGATAAAGTCAGCGACGAAGCGATTCTTTGGGGGAAAGAGCTCCCAGTAGAAGAAGTAGCGGGTCACATTGGTACGATTGCGTATGAACTCGTGACTAAGCTAACGCCTCGCGTCGAGATGGAATACTCCAAATAAACAACGAAAGGCTAACCCAAGGTTAGCCTTTGTTTTATCTACTCACCGTTAATCGTAGCAATAACGCGGCGGCCGCCACCAAAGTCTCGATGCTCACCCAAGTAAATACCTTGCCATGTTCCTAAAGCTAATCGACCATTTTGGATTGGTACCGTCACACTACTGCCAAGCAGTGATGCTTTAATATGTGCCGGCATGTCGTCGTCACCTTCATAGGTGTGCTGATAATAAGGAGCACGCTCTGGCACAAACTTATTGAAGTGCGCTTCCATGTCCATACGCACGGTTGGATCAGCATTCTCATTTAAGGTCAAACTGGCGGAGGTGTGCTGAATAAATAAGTGTAATAAACCTACTGAAAGTTCGTTTATTTGTGGTAATTGTTGTTCAATTTCATCAGTTATCAGGTGAAAACCGCGGCTTCTCGCTTTTAATTGCAGTGTTTTTTGTGCCCACATACGTGTTCCTTTGGAAATTTATAAATTGGCGTCTATCCTATTCCAATTAGAGCCTGTCATTAGTAAATGATATGATTCTTGTCATCGTAAATGAATGTTCAATTTCAGGGCAGGGAACGTGACCTAACTCAATGTGAGTGTAAAAGCTCTCGGTCATAATTGGCGCCTGAAAAAAAATTACAAAGACTTGTTTTGTGGCAATTTGCCCAAACATCTAATTTATATTCTATTTGCTAAATCGGGGATTCCACAGTTTTCGCTAGACTGTAAGGAATGGAACCTACTGTAACATCGGGATAAAGACCATGTTGAAAAATATCAATCCAACGCAAACACAAGCTTGGAAAGCGCTAACGGCGCATTTCGAATCTGCACAAGATATGGATCTTAAAGAGCTGTTTGCTCAAGACGCAGCGCGTTTCGACAAATACTCTGCACGTTTCGGCTCAGACATCCTAGTCGATTACTCAAAGAACCTCATCAATGAGGAAACTCTGAAGCACCTGTTTGCTCTTGCGAAAGAGACCGAGCTGAAATCTGCAATTGAAGCGATGTTCAGTGGTGAAGCGATCAACCAAACAGAAGGTCGCGCTGTTCTTCACACTGCACTACGTAACCGCGCTAATACTCCAGTTATGGTAGATGGCGAAGACGTAATGCCAGCAGTGAACGCGGTTCTAGAAAAAATGAAATCATTCACTGAGCGCGTTATCGGCGGTGAATGGAAAGGTTACACAGGCAAAGCAATTACCGATATTGTGAACATCGGTATCGGCGGTTCTGACCTTGGCCCTTACATGGTGACGGAAGCTCTAGCGCCATACAAAAATCATCTAAACCTTCACTTCGTATCTAACGTTGATGGTACACACATCGTTGAAACGTTGAAGAAAGTTAACCCAGAAACGACGTTATTCTTGATCGCGTCTAAGACGTTTACAACACAAGAAACCATGACTAACGCGCACACTGCTCGTGATTGGTTCCTAGAATCGGCGGGTGATCAGGCTCATGTGGCTAAGCACTTTGCTGCGCTTTCAACAAACGCGACAGCCGTGTCTGAATTTGGTATCGATACAGCGAACATGTTTGAATTCTGGGACTGGGTTGGTGGCCGTTACTCACTATGGTCTGCGATCGGTCTATCAATTGCACTAGCAGTAGGTTTCGACAACTTCGTTGAGCTGCTTGATGGCGCTCACGAGATGGACAAGCACTTTGTATCAACAGATCTAGAAAGCAACATCCCTGTGATCCTTGCGCTTATCGGTATTTGGTACAACAACTTCCACGGTGCGGAATCAGAAGCTATTCTGCCTTACGATCAGTACATGCACCGTTTCGCGGCGTACTTCCAGCAAGGTAACATGGAATCAAACGGTAAATACGTTGACCGTGACGGCAATGCTGTAACTTACCAAACTGGCCCAATCATTTGGGGTGAACCAGGTACCAACGGTCAGCACGCGTTCTACCAGCTAATTCACCAAGGTACTAAGCTTATCCCATGTGACTTCATTGCACCTGCAATTAGCCACAACCCAGCTAGCGATCATCACCAAAAACTGATGTCTAACTTCTTCGCGCAAACTGAAGCTCTAGCGTTTGGTAAAAATGAAGAAACCGTGAAAGAAGAGTTGGTGAAAGTAGGTAAGAATGCTGAAGAAGTGGCAGCGATTGCGCCATTCAAAGTGTTTGAAGGTAACCGTCCAACAAACTCTATTCTAGTGAAGCAAATCACGCCTCGTACGCTAGGTAACTTGATCGCAATGTACGAACACAAAATTTTCGTACAAGGTGTTATCTGGAATATCTTCAGCTTTGACCAGTGGGGCGTGGAGCTAGGTAAACAACTGGCTAACCAAATCCTACCTGAGCTTGCAGACGAGTCTCAAATCAGCTCGCATGACAGCTCAACAAACGGTCTAATCAACGCATTTAAAGCGTTCAAAGCTTAATGTTTGAATAGATAAAGAAAAGGTCAGCAAATGCTGACCTTTTTATTGCCTGAGGCAAAAACAAAATAGGTTGGCCAGTGCCAACCTATTTTTTCTCTTTTATTCGAAGCAAATTTCGATAAAGGCATTTCCCCATTGGGAAGAGAAAGGCATGATAATAATTGAGCCTTCACACTTGTGGCGAATCGTATGACCTCGGCCCGAAACCACAACCGGTGTTGCCATATCAAAGTCAAAACCACTTTCCGCCAGAATGCGTTTCGCACCACCAGTAACCATGTTGGTGATCTCACCCACCATATCGGTCACTTCTTCATTGAGCCCATTTGGACGTTCACCAAGCATGTTCTGCATGATTTCTAGGGCGAGTGCTTCATCAAAGGTGATCGACATTGAACCACGAGTTTGTGGGCCTACCATACCAATCAGACCAGAAACGTCACCTCGTGCGATCTCATCTTTTTTGATTCGCGGTTTTTGTGGCTTCAGCTCAAGAGAAGCCATAGTTTTTAGCACGTTCATTAAAGAAGCTAAAAACGGGTTTACAAATTCAGCGCGCATAACGTTCTTCTATACTTTTTCTTTCGTCTCGGAGGAACAGGCCTGGCATTCACCATGAGTTTCAATAACTTGGTTGGTCAGTTTGAATCCATGCTTCTCGGCGTTTTCGGCTAACAAGGATATCAGCGTCTCATCTTCGAGTTCAACGACATCACCACATTTATCGCAAATTAGTAATTGGAAAAAGTGCTGCTGAGTATTGAAAGAACAACAAGTAATAAAGCTATTTGTCGATTCCACTCGGTGGATGAAGCCTTGCTCTAGGAGAAAATCTAATGCTCGATAAACAGTGGGCGGCTTAGCCTGAGGCTCACTCTCTTTTAGTTGCTCCAATAGCTCATACGCACTTGAGGCGCGGCGATTAGAACAAATGAGTTCAAATACGCGTCGGCGTTGCGGAGTCAGTCGTACTCCACGCTCTGCGCAGATACTTTCAATTTGTTCAATGATTGTTGGGTTCAAACCTTTCACCATAACTATCGGACGTGCTCTATGATAAATCATTTCTATACGAAGTTCGTTTAGAAATGCTTCATTTTACCCACTATCAGAACGAAAATCATGAATTAAAGCAAGTCGGTGGTGGTGTGAAGGCGGAATAATCATCACAGAATGAATCAACGAATGACAGATTCGTATTACTTCTGCGTATTCCTAAGCACTTGGCTAGTCAGCCAACCAAATCATTCTCGCTGAAACTAGCACCCAGAGGTGCTTGGGTATACAATACCCGACTTATTTTTTGAGCGTACTGCTGCGCTCGACCTTGGCAACATAAAAACGGGTGTTTATATCATGACTCATTCTTGCAGGCTCTCCGTAGCACCAATGTTAGATTGGACTGATCGTCATTGTCGCTACTTCCATCGCTTAATGACCAAAGAAACCCTGCTGTACACTGAAATGGTGACGACAGGTGCGATCATTCATGGAAAAGGAGATTTCCTGGCTTATAACGAAGAAGAGCATCCGTTAGCCCTTCAACTTGGTGGTTCAAACCCAGCAGATTTGGCTACGTGTGCCAAGCTAGCGCAAGAGCGTGGCTACGATGAGATTAACCTAAATGTGGGGTGTCCATCTGACCGCGTACAAAACGGTCGATTTGGTGCTTGCCTAATGGCTGAACCGCAGTTAGTTGCGGATTGTGTCGCAGCAATGAAAGACGTGGTCGATATCCCTGTAACAGTCAAGACTCGCATTGGTATTGATGATCAAGACTCTTACGAATTCCTAACGGACTTCGTTTCTATTGTTTCAGAAAAGGGTGGCTGTGAGCAGTTCACTATCCATGCTCGTAAAGCTTGGTTAAGTGGTCTAAGCCCAAAAGAAAACCGTGAGATCCCACCATTGGATTACCCACGCGCTTACCAATTGAAGCAAGACTTCTCACACCTAACGATTGCGATTAACGGTGGCGTGAAATCATTAGAAGAAGCAAAAGCACATCTTCAGCATCTTGACGGTGTGATGATTGGTCGTGAAGCATACCAAAGCCCATATTTACTGGCATCGGTAGATCAAGAGTTGTTTGGCTCTAATGCTCCAGTGAAGAAACGCAGCGAAATTGTTGAAGAGATGTATCCATACATTGAAGCGCAATTAGCGAAAGGTGCGTACCTTGGTCATATTACCCGCCACATGTTAGGTTTGTTCCAAAGCATGCCCGGTGCTCGTCAATGGCGTCGTCATATCAGTGAAAATGCGCACAAACCAGGTTCTGGTCTAGAAGTATTGCAAGACGCGCTAGCTAAGATTCCAAAAGAATTGAATGTGTAAAATTCGCCAGTGAATGGCTAAAATTACCAACTAAAGAATGATAAAGCCAGAGTGCAGAAATGCCTCTGGCTTTGTTTTTTTATTAAAAATCATAATCTTAACTTCGTTTCTGTAAGTTGGTATGGAAACTGCTCTGTTTATTGAAAACAAATGGAGAAGTGATTATGTTGGAGCTAATCTTTATTTTAGTCTTTGCGGCGACCTTGTTGG
>NZ_JADDYG010000443.1:45851-51507 GCF_015163535.1 Vibrio sp. OPT46
TTTTGTTTTTTTATTAAAAATCATAATTTTAAATTCTTCTCTATAAGTTGGTATGGAAACTGCTCTGTTTATTGAAAACAAATGGAGAAGTGATTATGTTGGAGCTAATCTTTATTTTAGTCTTTGCGGCGACCTTGTTGGTTACGGGTATCACAATGATGACCGTATTCGCAGCAACTGGTATTGCGTTAGTTGTGATGTTTTTACTGGGAATGGTTGGAGCGGTACTTAAACTATTACCATGGTTAATCGTGATTGCATTGGGTATTTGGTTCTTCAAGAATTACGTCGCTCAGCCCCGCTATAAATAATGAGTAACATCATTTAGTTGATGGAGAGGCGTGAGAATATGGTATATTTCCTCTCACGTCCTCTACGTGAATATCAGCTATCTCGGAGTAAATACTACATGACAAATAAAGCGAACATCGCTTTAACTGCATTATCGTTGGCAGTATCTTTTCCTGTTTTTGCAGAGTACTCTGTATCGACAAAAGTCGGCGCAGAGGTATGGGCTGCCGACACTAAAGTTAATGAAGTGAGACGAGATAGCAGTACCGCAGGCACTTTTTACGCGGCGATTGAACATGATGTTAAATATGTCCCTAATGCGCGCCTTCGTTACTCAAGTGTTGATGCGGATTACATGGGGTTCGATAAGCTCGATTTAACCTTGTATTACCACGTTCTAGAGCATGATTTATTGCACTTTGATGCGGGTCTCACGTTCAGTAATTTAAGTGACACTAAATACATTGATGCTGGCTCAAGCAGGCGTGTAGAAGAATTTGATGAGCTGATTTGGGCTTGGTATGGTTACGCAGAAATTCAAGTTCCGGATACAAACTTTGATGTGATTGGTGAGATAAACTTTGGTGACAACAAAGGTATCAAAAGCACCGATTTCATGGCAGGTGTTCAATACAATGTACCGCTCGAAAAAGCTCGACTGGCTTTTCGTGGAGGTTACCGTGTGATTGATTTAGAGTCCGATAAATTCATGTCGGATCTAGGGAAAGAGTTTATTTTTGCTAACGGCTTCTTTGTGAGTGCGGAATACGCGTTCTAAATTCAGCCATGTTAGATATTCGATTTACTTAAAACGTCGCTTTATAAGCGGCGTTTTTTTATATCACTTCATTATATCTAATCGAAATTTCTCCCTATTTGGCTGACTTAGACCATGCTTACCTAGGAGCAATGTGAAAGTTAAAGCAGGGATAGCGATGACAATAAATGAACTAAGACATCTATTCCGTGAAAATCAGCTTATCGAAGCGATTATTGAGCCTGCAATCCAAGAGGGTGGTTGGGTTGTAGAGTTCAGACATGCGCGCGGTGGTTTTGTTTTTCTAACGGACAGTCACGGCGAAGAATGTCTTTATGAAGATTTGGATACTGCGTCAAAATCGGCAATGGCAGTAGGCTTTCAACAAGTCCGCATTGAAGATCGATGAGCAAAAAGTAAGCCGTTCTTACTTCCAAAAAGTTATAAAACATTCACTTCTATTCTTTCTTGTTATTAAGGAGAGTGGGTACTCTATCGTCACGCAATGAATAGGGATGTCGTGATAATGTCTTTTCAAAAGAATGAGTATTCTCACAAGAATGTGTCTGAAGATAATAATGGGCAAGGAGGAAATCCTCCAATCGCAAGCCCTCTGAATGACCAACAAATTAGCTCACTCCAACAAACTGTCTCTGAGTTGTCTTCACAGCAACTTGCTTGGGTCAGTGGGTATTTTTGGGGATTAGCTCAAAATCAACCAAACACAGCGGTAACGCCAATTGCACAAGCAACGGCAGCCGTATCAGCGAAGCCAGCAGGTAAGTTGAGTATTATTTTTGCTTCCCAAACGGGCAATGCTAAAGGTGTTGCTGAAGCTCTGGAACAGGAAGCAAAAGCAGAAGGAATTGCAGTCGAACTTTTTGATGCAAGCGATTACAAAGGTAAAAACTTAGCCAAAGAAACGCATGTCATTATTGTGGCATCGACTAACGGCGAAGGCGAAGCGCCAGACAATGCCATTGAGCTACATGAGTTTTTGCAATCGAAGAAGGCTCCTAAGCTGCCAAACCTGCAATATGGTGTTATTGCATTGGGAGATTCTAGCTACGAGTTCTTCTGTCAGACCGGTAAAGACTTCGACACTTACCTATCAAAGCTAGGCGCGACTCCATTTATCGAGCGTCTTGATTGCGATGTGGATTATGAAGCCCCTGCAACTGAATGGCGTAAGAATGCGTTAGACAAGGTAAAAGATACACTGTCTTCTGGCTCTGAAGCGGATGTGGTTCAACTTCCTGTGGGTCAAGCTGCGACTGCGCACTCTCCTTACAATAAACAAAATCCGTACACTGCGACGTTACTGACCAGTCAAAAAATCACGGGCCGTGACTCTGGAAAAGACGTTCGTCATATAGAAATCGACTTAGAAGGCTCGGGCTTAACGTATCAGCCAGGTGATGCACTAGGTGTGTGGTTTGAAAATAGCTCGGAACTTGCAAATGCCATTCTTGGTAAGGTCGGTTTGTCTGGGGTTGAGACTGTTGACGTTGATGGTGAAAGCTTGTCAATCCACAGTGCTCTCGTGAGTAAATATGAAATCACAACATCTAACCCGCAGCTCATCACAAAGTTTGCCGAGTTATCCGGTAGCAAGAAGCTACAAAAGTTAGTTGAAGATAAAGATAAGCTTCGCGAGTACTCTGCAAATACTCAAATCGTTGATGTACTGGCAGAAAAGAAAACCAAGTTAACCGCAGATGAATTGATTGGTTTGCTTCGTCGCCTTACTCCACGCCTTTACTCTATTGCATCAAGCCAAGAAGAGGTCGATGAAGAAGTACACCTAACGGTTGCTTTGGTTGAGTACGAACAAAACGACGAAAAACGATATGGTGGTGCGTCTAGTTTCTTAGCACAGCGTCTCGAAGAGGGGGGTGAAGTTAAAGTATTTGTTGAGCATAACAACAACTTCAAACTGCCGGAAGATGATAGCACTCCAATTATCATGGTTGGTCCTGGCACAGGGATCGCACCATTCCGTAGCTTTATTCAGGAGCGTGAAAACCGCGATGCTGAAGGCAAAAACTGGTTGTTCTTTGGTGATCGCACGTTCACTCAAGACTTCTTGTACCAAGTGGAATGGCAAAAGTATCTCAAGTCAGGAGTACTAAGCCGATTGGATGTTGCCTTTAGTCGTGACCAAGTAGAAAAGGTTTACGTACAACATCGCATCTTAGAAAACGCAGCTCAAGTGTGGCAGTGGATCCAAGAAGGCGCTTATATCTATGTCTGCGGTGATGCAACGCGTATGGCAAAAGATGTGCACGACGCATTGGTTATCGTTGCTGAACAAGAAGGCAAGATGCCGCGTGACGATGCAGAACAATTTATTAATGACCTACGTAAAGCGAAACGTTATCAGAGGGATGTGTACTAATGACTTTTTCTACGGACAATAATAAGCAGGTTGTATTAGGTGAAGAGTTAGGGCCGCTATCTGATAACGAGCGCCTGAAGCGAGAAAGCAACTTATTACGTGGCACCATTGAGCAAGATTTACAGGACCGTATTACTGGTGGCTTTACTGCCGACAACTTCCAGTTAATTCGTTTCCACGGTATGTATCAACAAGACGATCGTGATATCCGTAATGAACGCACAAAGCAAAAACTGGAACCATTACATAATGTGATGCTTCGTGCTCGTATGCCTGGAGGCATCATCACGCCAACGCAATGGTTAGCGATCGACAAGTTCGCAACGGAGCACTCTTTATATGGAAGTATTCGTCTGACGACTCGCCAAACGTTCCAGTTTCATGGGGTATTAAAACCGAATATTAAGTTGATGCATCAAACGCTCAACAGTATTGGCATTGATTCGATTGCAACCGCGGGTGATGTAAACCGTAACGTGTTGTGTACCACTAACCCAGTGGAGTCAGAGTTACACCAAGAAGCTTACGAATGGGCGAAGAAGATCAGTGAGCATCTATTACCAAAGACGCGCGCTTATGCAGAGATTTGGCTAGACGGTGAAAAAGTAGAAAGCACGGAAGAAGACGAACCGATTCTAGGCAAGAACTACTTACCACGTAAGTTTAAAACTACAGTGGTTATCCCACCGCAAAATGACGTAGATGTACACGCTAACGATCTCAACTTCGTAGCGATTGCAGATAACGGTAAGCTGGTAGGCTTTAACGTCCTGGTCGGCGGCGGCTTAGCGATGACGCATGGCGATACATCAACTTATCCGCGCCGCGCTGACGACTTTGGCTTTATTCCGCTGGACAAGACACTTGATGTTGCCGCAGCTGTAGTAACAACTCAGCGCGACTGGGGTAACCGTTCAAACCGTAAGAACGCAAAAACCAAATACACATTGGATCGTGTAGGTAGCAATGTCTTTAAAGCGGAAGTCGAGAAACGTGCTGGTGTTAAGTTTGAGCAAAGCCGTCCATATGAATTCACAGAACGTGGTGACCGTATTGGCTGGGTAGAAGGAATTGATGGTAAATATCATTTAGCGCTTTTCATCGAAAACGGTCGCTTATTAGACTTTCCAGGTAAACCACTTAAGACGGGTGTTGCTGAAATTGCCAAAATCCACAAAGGCGATTTCCGCATGACAGCAAACCAAAACCTAATTGTTGCGGGTGTACCTAAAAACGAAAAAGCGAAGATTGAAAAGATCGCTCGTGAACATGGCTTAATGGACGACGGCGTAAGTGAACAGCGTAAGAACTCAATGGCTTGTGTTGCTTTTCCAACTTGTCCGCTAGCGATGGCAGAAGCTGAGCGTTTCCTTCCTCAGTTTGTTACTGATGTGGAGGGGATTCTGGAGAAGCACAATCTACCAGAAAATGACAACATCATTTTGCGTGTAACTGGGTGTCCAAATGGTTGTGGTCGCGCAATGTTGGCTGAAATTGGTCTAGTTGGCAAAGCGCCGGGTCGTTACAACTTGCACCTAGGTGGTAACCGTGCCGGTACTCGAGTACCAAAAATGTATAAAGAGAACATCACGGATAAGCAAATCTTAGAAGAGATTGATCTGCTGGTGGCTCGATGGTCGAAAGAGCGTGAAGAAGGCGAAGCCTTTGGCGATTTCACTATTCGTGCTGGCATTATCCAAGAAGTGCTCGTATCAAAGAGGGACTTTCATGCTTGATTCTGTAGCATCCAAGCTGGAGCTCACAGAGTTACTGACATTAACAAAGACGGAGCAAATCCTCCGTCTTGCTCAAATTAATGTCGAGCTCGAAAAGCTTTCAGCACAAGAGAGAGTAGCGTGGGCTTTAGATAATCTAGAAGGCGAGTTCGCGGTTTCTTCTAGTTTTGGTATTCAAGCCGCGGTTATGCTTCATTTAGTTACTCGCGCCAAAGCGGACATCCCCGTCATTCTAACCGATACTGGTTACCTGTTTGCTGAGACGTACCGATTTATCGATGAGCTGACAGATGCTCTCAACCTAAATTTAAAAGTTTATCGAGCCAAGGAAAGTGCGAATTGGCAAGAAGCTCGATATGGAAAATTATGGGAGCAAGGCGTAGAGGGAATTGAAAAATACAACAAGCTCAATAAAGTTGAGCCGATGCGTCGAGCGTTAAAAGAGCTTAATGTTGGAACGTGGTTCTCTGGACT
>NZ_JADDYG010000443.1:51517-51901 GCF_015163535.1 Vibrio sp. OPT46
AGAAAGTGCGAATTGGCAAGAAGCTCAATATGGAAAATTATGGGAGCAGGGCGTAGAGGGAATTGAAAAATACAACAAGCTCAATAAAGTTGAGCCGATGCGTCGAGCGTTAAAAGAGCTTAATGTTGGAACGTGGTTCTCTGGACTGCGTCGAGAGCAAAGTAAATCTCGTGCAGGTTTACCGATTCTATCAATTCAGAACGGTGTGTTTAAATTTCTACCAGTAATTGATTGGACTAATAAAGACGTTCATTACTACTTAGAACAACACGGCCTTAAATACCACCCATTGTGGGATGAAGGTTACCTTTCAGTTGGTGATACACATACCACTCGTAAATGGGAGCCGGGAATGTCAGAGGAAGAAACTCGATTCTTTGGCTT
>NZ_JADDYG010000443.1:51911-52724 GCF_015163535.1 Vibrio sp. OPT46
TGTTCATTACTACTTAGAACAACACGGCCTTAAATACCATCCATTGTGGGATGAAGGTTACCTTTCAGTTGGTGATACACATACCACTCGTAAATGGGAGCCGGGAATGTCAGAGGAAGAAACTCGATTCTTTGGCTTAAAGCGAGAATGTGGCCTACACGAAGATGATGGCTCTGAACAAGATGGGTCTGGCATATAGCCATAATACTCTTTAAATAGAGTTTAGGTTAAGTTTAATAAAGATAGCTGCAATAAAGCAGCTTTCTTTATTTATGGTACTTGAAAAATACGTCTCAAAGCACAAATCTGTGGATAAGTTGTGTGAGAGTTTGGGGTAAAGTTGAATAAATAAAGGTTTGATCGAAAACTCATCGTTTAACCATTGTTTTTGCAATTTTTGAAAAATAACACTTGCCAATGTGAGCGCGATCTCTATAATGCCTCCTCGTCGACAGGGCAAGGGCTCAGAAGGGTTTAAGCGAAGTTGATAAGGCTGAAAAGAAATACGAAATAATTTGAAGAAAGTGTTTGACACGATAAATTATCTCGCTAGAATGGCCGCCTCTTCCGAAGTGATGTCAATCACAAAGAAGAGTTGCTCTTTAACAATATAGACCTATCAATCTGTGTGGGCACTCGTTGATGATAATCCAATTCGATACTTCGGTATCAAATTAGGTTTCAATGAAACGAAGTGACCATTGAGTCTTCGGACTCAGCACAGTCAATTCAAACATTACTTATGTAATGTTCAGTATTCATTGAGCCGACAAAATCTTAAATTGAAGAGTTTGATCATGGCTCAGATTGAAC
>NZ_JADDYG010000444.1:0-749 GCF_015163535.1 Vibrio sp. OPT46
CCCTAACGCCGCATTAAGGTGTGAGCGGCGCTTGGCTATACTTGAGCGAAGCGAAACTGCCAAGCGTTGCGAATCACTCTTAAATGCTTTGTTATATTTTTTTGCTTGCTAATAATAGGCAGTAGTTCTTTACCTTATCTACTTTTTCGCCAACCAAATAAACAAGGGAATTTGAGTTTACCCAATCTATGTTTCTTGTTTGTAGTTCTTTTTGGAGAGTACTTTTTGGCTTAGCTAGCTTTCTTTTATGTTTGAACTCCCAAGACTGAAATTGAACAGGAAGTTCTTCGCAGCCCAACCACCAATGGGGAATTGCCGTTTTCCATTTATCTTCAAGCCAGACATCAGACAAAACAATTATGTATTCATGATCAGCATAAAGGTCATTGCAATTGATAAAAGACCGATCACTACTAACTACCCTTTCAATATCTTTCACCACTAGTGACTTTTGAATCGATTTAGAAAGGCGCTTTGCTTCAATGTAAAATATTGATTTATATTTTGGAGAAAATACCATCCCATCAATATGCTCATTCTTCTTGACCCACGGGAACTCTAACCAATGTACCGAGTTTTCATCATCTAACGCAGTTTTTAATGCGTTCACAAAGTTGTGAACCTGATTTTGCTCTGTAAATCCTGTTGAGTCTCTCGCTGGATAAAATGAACATAGCATCCGCTCATAAGTACCACACATATCTACAAAAGCTGTTGATATTATTTTCTCCATAACTCACCTAAAAAAA
>NZ_JADDYG010000445.1:0-13344 GCF_015163535.1 Vibrio sp. OPT46
AAAGAAGGCTTCTACGAGAAACACGGTATTAACATGCTGATCGGCGAACGCGCGATTAACATCAACCGTGAAAACCGCATTGTTTACTCAAGCACTGGTCGCGAAGTTCAATACGACAAGCTGATTCTTGCTACTGGCTCATTCCCATTTGTTCCACCTATCAAAGGTCACGAAAGCAAAGACTGTTTTGTTTACCGTACTATCGAAGATCTTAAAGCGATCGAAGCGTGTGCGAAGAAGAGCAAATCAGGCGTTGTTGTCGGTGGTGGTCTGCTAGGTCTTGAAGCTGCGGGCGCATTGAAAGCACTAGGTGTAGAAACACACGTTGTTGAGTTCGCACCAAAGCTAATGGCTGAGCAACTTGACCTTGCTGGTGGTAACCAACTTCGTCAAAAGATCGAGCGTATGGGTGTGAACGTTCACACCAGCAAAAACACGCTTGAGATTGCGGCAGAAGGCACAAACGCACGCAACGTTATGCGTTTTGCTGACGGTTCAGAGCTAGAAACAGACTTCATCGTATTCTCTGCAGGTATTCGTCCACAAGACAAACTAGCACGCCAAATGGAGCTAGAAGTGGCACCTCGTGGCGGCGTTGCTATCAACGACCATTGTCAGACTTCTGATGAGAACATCTACGCGATTGGTGAATGTGCGTCTTGGAACGAAATGTTCTACGGCCTTGTTGCTCCTGGCTACAAGATGGCGACAGTTGCTGTTGATCACCTACTAGGTAACACAGAAAGCAAATTCGAAGGCGCTGACATGTCTGCGAAGCTGAAGCTTTTGGGCGTGAAAGTAGGCTCTATCGGTGACGCAAACGGCCGTACTGAAGGCTGTAAGAGTTACGTTTACCAAAACGAAGAGCAAGAAGTTTACAAACGTCTTATCGTTTCTGAAGACAACAAGAAACTGCTTGGCGCGGTTATGGTTGGTGACACCTCTGACTACGGCGATCTGCTTCAACTTATGTTGAACGAAATCGACCTACCAGAGCACCCAGATGCGTTGATCCTTCCTGCACACGCAGGCGCTGAGAAACCAGCACTAGGTGCAGACGCTCTACCAGAAAGCGCAGTGATTTGTTCATGTTTCGACGTGACAAAAGGCAAGATCGCACAAGCGGTTGCTGATGGTCACCACACATTGGGCGACATCAAAGCAGTGACTGGCGCAGGTACAGGCTGTGGTGGTTGTATTCCTTTAGTGACGTCTGTTCTAAATGCTGAGCTTGCTAAATCGGGTATCGAAGTGAAGAACGACGTGTGTGAGCACTTTGCATACTCACGCCAAGAGTTGTTCCACCTAATCCGCATTGAAGAGATCAAAACGTTTGATGAGCTTCTAGAGAAATACGGCAAAGGTTACGGCTGTGAAGTTTGTAAACCACTGGCTGGTTCTATCTTGGCTTCTTGCTGGGGTGAGCACATTCTTAAGCCACAACTGGTTAAGCTGCACGACACGAACGATAACTTCCTAGGTAACATCCAAAAAGACGGAACTTACTCTGTTATCCCACGTATGGCGGGTGGTGAAGTAACACCTCAAGCACTGGGTGCGCTAGCGAACGTTGCTGCGGAATACAACCTATACACCAAAGTAACCGGCGCTCAACGTATTGGTCTGTTTGGTGCTCAAAAAGACGATCTTCCAGAGATCTGGCGCAAGCTTATCGATGCTGGCTTCGAAACAGGTCAAGCGTACGCAAAAGCACTTCGTATGGCGAAAACATGTGTGGGCTCTACTTGGTGTCGTTACGGTGTTCAAGACTCTGTTGGTCTAGGTTCTTACATCGAGAACCGTTACAAAGGCATTCGTACACCTCATAAGATGAAGTTCGGTGTTTCTGGCTGTACTCGTGAGTGTGCGGAAGCACAAGGTAAAGACCTTGGCATCATCGCGACTGACGCAGGTTGGAACATGTACGTATGTGGTAACGGCGGTATGAAACCTCGTCACGCAGACCTACTTGCAAGTGACCTAGATAAAGAAACGCTGATTAAGTACATCGACCGCTTCATGATGTTCTACATCCGTACTGCTGCGCCACTACAACGCACATCAGTTTGGATGGAAAACATGGAAGGTGGCGTTGACTACCTACGCGAAGTGATTGTTAACGACAAGCTTGGCATCAACGCTCAACTAGAAGCTGACGTAGCGAAGCTTGTAGACGAGTACGAGTGTGAGTGGACTGCGACCATCAACGACGAATCACAACTGACTCGTTTCGCGCACTTCATCAACTCTGACAAGCGCGATGAAAACGTCGTGTTTGTACAAGAGCGCGAACAGCACCGCCCAGCAACCTTCACGGAAAAACACCCTGAAGCGAAAGGCGACATCCTACACGTAGCGATCACTGAAGCATAAGGGAAGTTTGATTATGTCATTTGAAAAGATTTGCCAAATCAGCGACATCGTACCGGGCACTGGCGTTTGTGCTTTGGTTAATGGTCAGCAAGTTGCGGTATTTCGCCCAACACAAGCAGAAGAAGTGCTGGCGATCAGCAACACAGACCCGTTCTTCCAATCAAACGTGCTTTCTCGCGGTTTGATCTGTGAGCACCAAGGCGAGCTTTGGGTGGCAAGCCCACTTAAGAAGCAGCGCTTTAACCTGACAACAGGTGCGTGCATGGAAGACGAACGTTTTAGCGTGAAAGCGTACAAAACGCGTGTAACCAACGGCGAAGTAGAAATCTCTGCGTAAGCTTGGTTTTCATTCCCTCCTCTTAGGGGGAGGGAATGAACTGAAACCTAGATTTAATAGACAAAGGCTTTCCAAGCATCATCTCAGGGGAACAGGGAAGCGAGGTGTTGTAGACAGCGTTCAGGTGTCAACGGGAAGCCTTTCTCTATTCAATCTTTAACTTTTTAACTTTTTAACTTTCAATTTTGGATAAGGACACATTCATGTCTACTGATTTTAAGCCTGCAGAATTCGTGCAAACCATGATCAATGTTGGTGAAGCGAAAACCAATACAAGCACGCGAGATCTTCTGCTTCGCGGTACGATGGCTGGCGTTATTCTTTCGCTTGCGGTGGTGGTTGCTATTACCGCGATTGTACAAACGGGTATCGGCCTTGTAGGAGCACTTGTTTTCCCCGTTGGTTTCGTAATTCTAAGTGTGATGGGGTATGACCTAGTGACCGGTGTTTTTGGTCTAGCGCCTCTGGCTAAGTTTGCTAACCGTCCGGGCATCACTTGGGGTCGTATCTTCCGTTGTTGGGGTCTTGTAGGCTTGGGTAACCTTATCGGTTCTCTGATCGTTGCTTACCTAGTGGCTATCTCACTAACAGGTAACTTCTCTCTAGAACTGAATGCAGTAGCGAAGAAATTTGTGGCTGTTTCTACCGCGCGTAGCCTTGGTTTTGAAAACATGGGTATGGACGGATGGATCACATGTTTCGTACGCGGCATCTTCTGTAACCTAATGGTATGTCTAGGCGTTATCGGCAACATGACAGCACGTTCAGTATCTGGTCGCGTAGCAATGATGTGGTTCCCAATCTTCATCTTCTTCGCTCTAGTATTCGAGCACACAGTAGTAAACATGTTCCTATTCCCACTAGGTATGATTCTAGGTGCGGATTTTGGTATCGCGACTTGGTTGAACTTCAACCTTATCCCAACCATCCTAGGTAACATTGTTGGTGGTCTAGTAATGACTTGTATTCCACTGTACCTAACTCACGCTAAAACTGCGCCTTCTATCAATGCTGAAGAAGAAGTAAAAGCGCAACCTGCAATGGCTAAATAACCATTAACGGGTAATTCGCTTAATATGGTCCCGCTTCTGGATGGGCGGGACTATTCTCTAACTAGATTTCAATTTTTAACTTTCACTTTCGCGACATATTTTATTGATTTAGCTATAAAAAGTAATAACTCCTTAGAGTGGTTTTAGCCCTAAGTGCATAACGCGAGTGTTACTCTTTATATCTAAATTTTTCGATAGGCGTTGATATGACTACTGCTCACTCATCTTTAAACAGCGGCTTTGTTTCTCTTGTTGGTGCAGGTCCAGGTGATCCTGATTTGCTCACAGTAAAAGGCTTAAAAGCCATTCAAGCGGCTGAAGTTGTTGTATACGACCGTTTGGTGTCGAAAGACATTCTAGAATTGGCTCATGCATCAGCAGAGATGATCTACGTAGGTAAAAAATTAGACTTTCACTGTGTGCCTCAAGATCAAATCAACCAAATCTTGGTGCAGAAAGCACAAGAAGGTAAGCGTGTTGTGCGTCTGAAGGGCGGTGACTCATTTATCTTTGGCCGTGGCGGTGAAGAGTTAGAAGAACTAGCGGAATTTGGTATCAAATACGAAGTGGTTCCGGGTATCACAGCAGCAGCGGGTGCAACGGCTTATGCTGGTATTCCATTAACACACCGCGACCATGCGCAAAGCGTTCAATTCATCACTGGTCACGTACAAAAAGATGGTCGTGAGATTGAGTGGCATTCACTGGCGCAATCCAACAACACGCTTGTGTTCTACATGGGTTTGAAGCAAAGCGGCCACATTATGGATAAGCTGATCATTCACGGCTTAGATCCTGAGATGTCATGCGCCATTATTGAAAACGGTACGCGCCCGGAGCAGCGCGTGTTCCAAGGAAAGTTGAACGAGTTATCGAGCATGGCAGAGCAAGCTGTGAGCCCAGCATTGATTGTGGTTGGTAGCGTTACTCAGCTGCACAACAAATTGGATTGGTTCGCAAAGTAATACTGCCCAGAAGTGACTATATTTTACAGGGGCTTTGTTGCCTCTGCATTTCTTGCTTACGCATAGGCATTTGATCAATGAGGTTGTTGATAAACGGCCAGTCTGTTTCTGCGCCCCAACGGTGCTTTTCTAGACCATCTTTACCAAGCAAAATAGCAGTATGAGAACCTTTTTCGACCGCATAAAGACGAGCTAGCATTTTTAGGTCGAACTCTTCTTTAAGCCAAGCAGGAAAAGTATAACCTTGTTCTGTAATGACCAGTGTGACGACATCTCTGTCTTCCAACTCACACTCATTCATAAGTGTTTCTAGCAAGAATTGTTTGACGTATTCATCATTTTCTGGCGCAAAGTAGAGCACACTTCTATGTGGCCAGTATTTGGAGTGCGCTGGATAACCAAATGCTGTCGATGACAAGATACAAGAAAGCAGTATCACTAGTAACTTTCCGCCCATGACAGTTCCCCTAGAAACCCAAATAACTTTTTATACGTTAAGTTTAGTGGAATTGGCTCATTGTGCTTTTTCCAAAACTGGCATAGGGTAGGCAGCAAATAAATTGAGCGTAGAAATAGATGAGTTCGGAAAGCAAACAAAAAATCGCCATTTTGGTTGATGTACAGAATGTGTATTACACCTGTCGCGAAGCGTATCGAAGCAATTTTGATTACAACCAGTTTTGGTATGTCGCCACACAAGGGAAAGAGGTGGTAAGTGCTCGTGCTTATGCCATCGCGAGCAATGATCCCAAGCAACGTCAGTTCCACCATATTCTTCGTGGTGTTGGATTTGAGGTGATGCTTAAACCCTACATCCAGCGTCGTGATGGCAGCTCGAAAGGCGATTGGGATGTGGGTATTACTCTCGATGCAATTGAAATTGCTCCCGAAGTTGAGGAAGTGATTCTAGTTTCGGGAGATGGAGACTTTAGTCTGCTAGTAGAGAGAATTCAGCAGCGCTTCAATAAAACGGTGACCGTTTATGGTGTACCTAAACTTACATCTCAAACTCTGATTGATTGTGCCGACAATTTTGTAGCGATTGATGACGATTTCTTGCTGTAGTTAATAGTGCAATAAAGAAAGGCGAGTCACTCAGGCTGTACGAAAATGTACAATGACTCGCCTCTAATTTATCGTTGATTTGGCTAGTTACGAAGGAATGATCATTTGCCCTAGCAAGTAACCCAAGCAACACGCACCAATCACGCCGATTAAGCCCACAGACATGAATGAGTGGTTGAAGTACCACTTACCAATCTTAGTTGTGCCCGAGGTATCGAAGTTCACAGTCGCGATATCTGAAGGGTAGTTGGGAATAAAGAAGTAGCCGTATACCGCTGGCATCAAGCCGATAAGCAGCGCAGGTTCCAAACCTAAGCCGAGACCAACAGGTAGCATCATGCGAGCCGTTGCAGCTTGAGAGTTCACCACAACCGACACAATGAATAACGCAAGCGCGAATGTCCAAGGGTAGTTGGTTACCATCTCTACGATGCCAGATTTAAATTGAGGCATAGCGTACTGGAAGTAGGTATCTGACATCCATGCAATACCGAAGATAGCAATCGCCGCCACCATACCAGATTTAAATACCACGCCATTTGGTACGTCGCGCGGGTCAGTTTTGGTCGCAAGCAAAATGATACCGCCGAAGCAGAGCATCATCATTTGAATCACAACGGCCATGCTGATTGGCTTCGAGCCATCTACGATGGTACGAATGTCTGGCCACATCGCGATAACGACGATAACCAAGATCGATGCAATGAACAGCAATACAGAGTTACGAGCACTTGTTGGTAGTACTTCATCAAGAGACGTTGCAGTTGTGTTGAGGATTTTTTCTCTCCACACAGGATCTTTCAAACGCTCTTGGTATTCTTCATCGTCGTCTAGCTCTTTACCACGCTTTAGGCTGTAAAGTGACATCAACAACGTACCGAATAAGGTTGCAGGCACAGTAACGAGCAAAATTGAGAGCAGAGTGATCTCGTGTTGAATATCAGAGATTTGCGCCAAGTAGTAAACTACGGCCGCTGAAATTGGCGAGGCTGTGATTGCGATTTGAGACGCGACAGAAGCGGCAGCCATAGGACGCTCTGGACGAATGCCGTTTTTAAGCGCAACGTCGCCAATGATTGGCATGATAGAGTAAACCGCGTGACCTGTACCAAGTAGGAAGGTCATAAAGTAAGTCACGAACGGAGCAATAAGGGTGACGCGTTTTGGGTTCTTACGAAGCACACGCTCGGCAACTTGCAGCATGTATTTCAAACCGCCAGCGGCTTCAAGAATGGAAGCACATGTTACCACCGCTAAAATGATCAACATAACGGTGACAGGAGGAGAGGTTGGCGGCATCTTAAAGATGAATACTTCAATCACCAAGCCAATTCCGGATACGACCCCAAGGCCGATACCACCATAACGTGAGCCGATATACAGCATCACGAGCAAAAATAGAAACTCAAGATACAACATGTGGATTTCCTTATTCAAAACAGAGGGCTACATAGCCAAATTACCTCTTTGTATTGTCTCGATATTCAGAAAGAAAATACTTCATGTTGTTCACAATCCGCTGGATAAGAAACAGCAATATTCAATTATTGGCAATAACTCACGCTACACCGGGAAACTGTTAACACAGTTTTATCAGGGTGTTTTTATGCTGTGTATTTTTGCGATCATGTGAGCGTTAAATGCGAAGAGGTTTAAGAGTTTGTTGCTATTCATCGCATACGTAACCAGACCTTACAGCTTCACAGAACTCGGAAATACATTCATAACTAACCCTAAGACTGCTTCTTTGTTATGAAAACGCAAAGGATAATAGTTTGCATTGCGATTGGTGCTTGGGTATAAAGGTGTCAGAATGACTACACCAACAATAAGCCATCATGTCTGAGCAATTTTTCCCGCAACTGTTTCAAACTTCGAGTGAGATTACACCTTACCTACACGGTGATATCGGCGAGATAGGGCAAGAAGCTATCCATATCGAGAATGATATCAACCCGATCATCCAAGGCCTTTACCAGCAAATCTCGGAGGCTCATCCGGAAGCGGGAAAAGCATATTGGTTGACAAGAACGTGGGATTTACTTTGTTGGCAGCCAGTTTATGTCGCATTCATCTCTATTTACGGTTACCACACGTTGCCAAACATTCGCGAGATAGCGCAGCACCTCAAACCTTGTTTTGTTTCTGGGTACCGATTCGCCGACGAAGCGCATATACATGGCGAGCCAGAAGCGTTGATAAAAGAGGCGGGGCGTCAAATCCGAGAACTGTTCGACTTCTATCAACAAGAGATGAGTCAATGGACACGCATTCGTCCTGGCTTCACCCATCAATTGATGTCGGACGGAATCATGGCTTGTTTAATTCGTCTCCAACAGCGCTTTCCGCAAATGACTAACTCGATACTTCAGGAGCATGCGGTCTTGTGGCTAAGCGCAATGGGTTTGGATGTTGATAATAGCCGCTCACTTCATGAGACGGAATCTGATCAGCCGCTAAAGTTAGTAAGAAAAAGTTGTTGTTTAGTCTATAAGTGTGAAGGCAGAAAGCTTTGTGCAGATTGTCCTCGTTTAGAGGAAAATCGACATCTTATGAGCAAGAAGGTTCTTAATTAACATTTATTTAACTTGTGTAACAGTGCTCGATTTGAGAGTGAGAATAAGTATCATTGCATGCTCTTGTTGACAACAAAAAGATAAATACAATGATGAAAAGGACGTTTTCTTTCAATCTCATCGTACTTGCGATGAGCAGTGGATACGCAGTTAGCTCAATAGCAGCAGAAAATCTTCAACAAACATCGACTCCGAGCGATGAGCAATTGGTTGTTGTAGGCAGTGTGATGCCGAAATCGATCTCCGATATTCCAGGAACGGTTTGGTTTGTTGGCCAAGAAGAGATTGCTCAGCAATATCGTGCGGGCAAGACACTGGGTGATATTCTTTCTGCGACCATCCCTTCTTTAGACGTCGGCACCGGTGGTCGAACTAACTATGGTCAGAACCTTCGCGGTAGAGCAATGTTGGTAATGATTGATGGTGTCTCGTTACAGTCTTCTCGCCCGATTAGTCGTCAGTTAGACGCAATAGACCCATTCAACATCGAGCGAATTGAAGTACTATCTGGTGCAACCTCCATTTATGGGGCAGGCGCTACTGGTGGTGTTATTAACATTATCACCAAGAAAGCGTACTCGGATGACTTGTCGTTTGAATCCTACATGAGTGGCACTACAGGTTTTAATAGCAGCGATGACTTTGATTACAAACTCGCTCAGTCTATCTCGGGTGGTAATGAGCGAATTACCGCTAGAGGTTCGGTTGTGTACACCGAGACACAAGGTGCATTTGACGCAAATGGCGACATTGTCACCCCAGACATTTCACAGGGCTCTTTGCAGTATAATTCAACGCTCGATGTTATGGGATCGACCGAGATTCAAATCTCCGATGCCAGCAAGTTAAACCTTGTCGCACAATACTATGACAGCCAGCAAGATTCGCCATACGGTTTGTACATTGTTAACAATAAATTTGTAGATGTACGAGAGGGGTTCGATTCCGACCGTGAACATGGTACAGAGCGAGTTCTCTTAAGTGCGAACTACGCTCACGACAGCGTATTCGGTCATCAACTGATAGGCGAGTTATCTTACCGTAGTGAAGACCAAACCTTTACTCCTTATTACCAAAGTGCCTCTCAACAAAAAACAGAAGTTTTTGCTGGGCGCTTAGCGTTAGCTAAAAGCTGGGAGTCATTCAAACTTGTTTATGGTGTCGATGCGTACTTAGACCGTTTTGAAAGTAACCAGGCTCTGTTCGATCCAACCATTGCGAACAGCTCTGGGAACTTAATTAATCGAACCTATGCCGAAGTGGGGCGTTACCCAGATGTTGATGTGGCGTCTTACGCAATGTTTGTCCAAGGGGATTACCAAATCAATCAAGATTGGTCAGTACAAGCAGGCTACCGCTACCAATACATGGACAATAAGATTGATGATTTTGTTGCCTATAGTATACAAAAGAAGATCGCATCGGGTAATGGTGTATCAGCGGATGCGGTACCAGGTGGCAGCACTGACTACTCTGTGAGCTTATTTAATTTGGGCACCATTTATCAGCTTAACGATGAATCTCAGCTTTGGGCGAACTTCTCTCAAGGTTTCGAACTCGCTGATCCTGCAAAGTACTACGGCCAAGGTAGCTACGATGCCGCGGATGCAAATGGTCACTACGCGTTGAACAATAGCATTAATGTATCTGACTCAAAAATGTCGGGCATCAAAACGGACAGCTATGAAATTGGTTACCGATTAGATACGGATACTGTCGCACTGCAAGCGGCGGGTTACTACTCGGTTTCGGATAACTCAATCAAGTATGACAAGAAGACGCTCCTAATCACCAATGTTGATGACGAGCAACGTGTATACGGTGCCGAAGCAAACATTAACTACTGGGTAAACCGTGATATTTTGTTAGGTGCATCAGGTCACTATGTGGTTTCTGAGCTTAAAACCAACGGTAAGTGGGAAGATCTAAGCGCGGGTAAAGCAAGTACATCAAAAGCGAACGCGTGGGCGGCTTACTATCAGGATGGCTATTCAGTACGTTTACAAAGCCAGACGATGTTTGATTACGAAGATGACGCAAACAATAAACTAGATGGATACACTACGTTTGATCTTCTTGGTAACGTAACACTACCTATCGGGCAGTTAGGTTTTGGTATTCAAAACCTATTTGACGAAGACTACACAACCGCTTGGGGACAACGTGCGCAGATTCTTTATGCAGCACACTACGATGCAGCAGCGTACGACTACAAAGGAAGAGGTCGCACATTCACACTGAACTACAGTGTCGAATACTAAAGCTAACTCTCTCCGAATATCAAAAAAGCCGCTTGAAGCGGCTTTTCTTTTAGGCTTGATCTGTCTGCGCTGTGTCTACAACGTTTTCCGTGTGTTCTGAAGTTTGGTTTTGTTCTTCAGCTTCCATTTTCGCGCGTTCAGCTTTGGAGATATAACGCGGCTTATTGCTCTTATGTAGCTTAGCGTTATGCTTCTTCTGCTTCGCTTTCAAGATCTGATTGATTTTCTTCTTGCGGTTCATGGTGGTGGTCCTTTAATTTAGCGAGGCAGGATAGTTACTTTTTTATCAAGTTACAACTAAATAAGCGCCGGTATCGGTCGCAAAATTCAAGTACGTTCCTATGTCCAATCATCTATCGCGTTTTAATGGAGCCCAAATGAAAACACTGTACACCGAACGTTTGATACTGCGTCTTGTGAGTGTAGATGATGCACCATTTATACTAGAACTTTATAACCACCCAGACTTCTACCGTTTTGTCGGAGACAAACAAATTCGTACCGGATATGAAGCGGCGCGTTACATAAAAGAAAACATGCTACGCATGCAACAAATTAAAGGCGTGAGTTTACTCGTTGTAGAGAAGAAAGAAGATGGGCAACCCATCGGGATTTGTGGGTTGGTTAAACGTGACACATTACAACACTATGATCTCGGATATGGATTTTTACCTTCCGCTTATGGCTTCGGCTACGGAACGGAGTCTGCAACCGCAGTGCTGGAATACGCTAGAGAGGAAATGAAACTCGATAATTTGGTTGCCATCACCAATAATGACAATATTCGTAGTATAAGTTTGCTCAAAAAACTGGGCTTTGAGTTTGAACGAGTTGAGCAGCAATATGATAATGGCCGCACGTTAGAACTTTACACAATGATGTTGTGATTTTTGGATAGCGCATGAGCGATATTTTACTTGGCAAACTCGCCACTGAATTTAAGACAGTAAAAGCCATGGTAGAGGTTTACTGTCATGACCATCATGGAACAAAACGTGACTTATGCTCAGAATGTCGTGAGCTGCTTGAATACGCAGAAGTGCGCCTCGACCGCTGTCCTTATGGAGAGAATAAACCGACGTGTAATAAATGTCCGATTCACTGCTACAAACCAGAGCCGAAAGAACAAATGCGTTTGGTCATGCGTTACTCTGGCCCCAGAATGTTACTGAAACATCCCATCTTGGCGGTTCGTCATTTGCTTCATGAAAAGCGAATGGTACCGGAAAAGCCTGCAGCGAACGCGTCAAACCGTCACAAGCGTTTATCTAAACAAAAATTCGAAGAATAAAAAAACGAGGGCGACATGCCCTCGTTTTCGTTGAGTAGAAGCGGCGTGGTTAGAGGCCAGCGGCCATACGCTGCTTGGTTTTGCTCGCAGCAAGTAGCATGTATACGCCAGTCGCAACCAAAGCGGCAAACAAGTAGCCTAGCAAGCCGTGTTCTTGGCCCATGAATTTATCAGCGACAACAGGACCAGCAACAGAGCCGATGCTGTAGCTAAACAGCATGACTTGTGTCGCAGAGACAATAAAGCGTTCATCAAGACCTTCGCAACCTAAGTTGATTGCAATCGGGTACAAAGCAAAAGTAGCTGCACCTAAAAAGAATAATGCAGCAGCCAATACCACGGCTGACGAGGAAATAAACGTCATACCGATCGAAAAAATACCCAAAATACAGAAAAACGCCATTAGCACTGTGCGGCTCATGTATTTGTTTAACGCGGTCACCATTGGTTGAACTAGCATGCCACCTAGAATCACTAGCGCCATCAATGTACCAATGTCTTGATGGCTAATTTTACGGTTAGTTAACTCAACTGGCATTAATCCGTAGATCGCGCCTAAGGTCAAACCTGAAACAACACAACCAATAATTGCTGCATGGTTTAGTTTGGCAATTTGCTTAAATGATAAAGCGGTTGATTCATGGCTGTTTGGCTGCTCACACTCAATGAACATTAGCACCAGCATCGCCATTAGGATCAACGTCGTGATCGCAATAAACGGAACGCCGCCACTTACGCCAAGCACGCCAATACCAAACTGGCCTAATGCTGAACCACCATAAAGCGATAGCATGTACAAGCTCAAACGTTTCGCACGCGATGCTTCGTCTCCAGACATTAGCCAAGACTCAACAATGACAAAAACACCAGCAACCGCGATCCCCGCAATAAAGCGAGCGGCAAGCCACATCAATCCGTTAGCAAACACGGGTAGTGTGACGATAGTTAGCGAAAATACGGCCAAGCAACCAATAAACGCGTTACGGTGACCAACTTGACGTACGATACGTTCAATAAAAATAGCTCCGGTTAATAAGCCGCCATAAAACACACTCGCCAACCAACTCGCGTAATCTGCTGAGATGTTGTATTCACCGAGCATGAGAGGGATCAAGCTCATTAAATAGCCCGAAGCCACCGCATAAAGAGACAGTGCGACGACTGGAACTGTAACTCGTGGTGATGCTGCAGGAACGACTGTGTTTTCCACTGTTTTGCGCCTATAAGTTAAATGAAATCTAAGGGTTATTCGGCGCGAATATGAGGCTAATAGTTAGGCAAGTAAAATGATAAATTTAAGTCGTTTCGATAAATAATATTTGTTACCTAGATAGGTTGATAAGTTGCATAAAAACGCCAACCTACAAACAAGGTTGGCGTGGAAGATTATTTAGTAAGTGCTTGATTTAACCATTGATCGAATT
>NZ_JADDYG010000445.1:13354-21924 GCF_015163535.1 Vibrio sp. OPT46
ACTAGATAGGTTGATAAGTTGCATAAAAACGCCAACCTACAAACAAGGTTGGCGTGGAAGATTATTTAGTAAGTGCTTGATTTAACCATTGATCGAATTGAGTTTTAGGTAACGCACCATTGATCATATCAACGCGTTGACCATTCTTGAAAACCATAATGGTAGGAATACTGCGAATACCAAATTGCGTCGCAAGTTGTTGTTGAGCTTCGGTATCAATCTTAACAAAACGAGCCGTTCCGGCTTGCTCATGAGCAACATCAGAGAAAACAGGAGCAAAGCCAACGCACGGGTTGCACCATGGGGCCCAAAAATCTACTACAACAGGCATATCACTTTGTAATAGAGCAGAAAAGTTATCTTGTGTACCTTCGATAGGCGAGCCGTCTAAAAGTGCACTTTTACATTTACCGCAAGTTGCAGATTCGGCAACGCGCTCATTAGGGACACGATTTAGACCGCCGCACGAAGGGCAGCGAGTTTTAAACGATGACATGACTTCTTCCTTTATTACGTATTGATGAAAACATGACTTACCAGTCAGCCTCATTATTTGTATACTTATTTTTTAACCTGCCGAAATAACGCAGCGCAGGTTTGTATTTGAGCCTAAGGTTCTAAGAAATTTTATTAAAATACAACAATAAATAGGTCTGCGATGACAAATTACTACGCTGAAATTACAGGTTGGGGGAAATGTGTTCCGCCAGCCGTGCTCTCTAACGATGATCTTAGCACTTTCCTCGATACTTCCGATGAGTGGATTCGTACCCGCACTGGTATCGAAAACCGCCGTATTAGTCATGTAAACACGTCAGACATGGCGACCGTTGCTGCTAAACATGCATTAGCTCGAGCAGGCGTCGATGCAACAGACGTGGATTTAATCATTGTGGCGACTTGTTCACCAGATTCATTGATTCCAAATATCGCGTCTAAGGTACAGCAGAACCTAGGTATTCGTGCAGCCGCTGCCTTTGACTTAAATGCCGCATGTACGGGATTTGTCTATGGCCTAGAAACGGGCACACGTTTGATTCAATCAGGTAACTATCGTAACGCGATCATTATTGGTGCGGAAAGATTGTCTTTCTACATCGATTGGGCAATGCGAGATACCGCTGTTCTATTTGGTGATGGTGCGGGCGCCGTTGTGTTATCAAGAACGGAAAAAGAAACGGGTTTACTACAGTCTCAAATCGGTTGTGACGCAAAAGGCCGCGATATTCTGTCCGTACCAAAGTTTGGTACTTGTATGGATCGCTTTGCGGAAGACAACGGTTACTGGGATTTCAACTTTGTAGGACAAGAAATTTTCAAACGTGCAGTAAAAGGCATGGGGCTAGCTGCGAAAACCGTACTGAAAGCATCACAGTTAACGACGGAACAAATCGATGTTGTGATTCCGCATCAAGCGAATATTCGTATTATTCAAACCTTGTGTGACCTGTCTGGAATTCCACACGACAAAGCGTTTGTTAACATTCAAAACTATGGCAATACTTCAGCTGCGACCGTGCCAATTGCATTGTGTGAAGCGGTAGAGCAAGGTCGAGTTAACCCAGGTGATAATATGCTTCTTGCTGCGTTTGGTGCAGGTTTGACATGGGGTGCGGCAGTATTGAAATGGGGTGACCGCGTAACGCCAGTTTCTGAAAGTGATGCGGTTCTGCCTGAATGTGAGCAATCCGCGTTAGAATTACTTGAGCGTGCCATTAAGCTGTGTAATGAACGCCGTCGCGACGAGGTGTAACGGACACTCTGCAAACATAAGATGAGTAAGGGAGCGCGAGGCTCCCTTATTTGATGATGCGTTCTACAGCTAACCTGTAAAATATCTTAAGCCATAAAACCCAGGTTTGAATGAGTAAAATTACGGATGTTCGGGAAGACGTATTCCAGTGCAGCGTTATCACTCACGCCCATCCACTGTGCTAGTGTTGAACCAACTTGATCAGCGGCAATTTTGGGTATGAGTCGGCCTTGAGAGTAATCATCGTTTCCGCCCAGTATTAGTTCCGGCCATGTACCGATAGGTTGTTTCCCATTTACCGCGCCTCCAATTAATAGTTGATGGCCACCCCAGCCATGATCAGTACCATTTCCGTTGCTCATCATCCGTCGACCGAAGTCAGACATAGTGAAAGAGGTGACTTGCTTGTTTAGCCCTAACCGTTCGACCGCACGATACATTGCCAAAAGGTTTGTCGCGAGATCCTCAAGTAACACTGGATGACGTGCCAGTTGCGAATCGTGTAGGTCATACCCAGAGTGTTTAACGAAAAAGACTTGTCGTTGCTGCTTCAGGACATCTTGGCTTGCTATCAATTTGTACACGGTTTGCATCTGCTTGCCGAGCGTCGATGACGTAAACAGCGGCTCGTCAGCAATGTGGTTGAGTTGCTCGCTCAGTACACTGCTCATTACCATCGACTCATCAACCATCAAATTAAAATGACCATTAAATGGATTGTCAGTTTGATGAGAGAGAAGGCGATCATAGATCCCCTTGTATAGCGGGTTATCAATCGCGGTAAGCTGAACTGCGCGATCTTTTTTCAGGACGGTTTGGCGGTGTTCCATTGCCCGTAACCAAAGCGAGTTGCCATGCACACTGTATAGCGGTGTTATTTCTGATTCAGAGTTTAATACATCCAACATTCTGCCAGCCCAACCAAGATTTTTAGACTCACTCATTCCACCAAGTAACCAAGCGTCTGTTTGAGAATTATGAGAAAACAGTTGCTCGGGAAGTGATGCTTCATCTTGCTCAATAGCTTGTTTGGTGACGGGGTGGTTGAGAATGCCACTATTGAGCACGATGCTGGCATCGCCTTGTTCGAAAACGGAAGTCAACGCATTTAACTTTGGGTGTAAGCCGAGCTTCACTGGGTGATTTGAGCTATCGACAGCACTCAAATTGATAGGGAGTATGTCTTCTTTGGCGACAGAGAGTGGCCCTCTGACTTTGGAATATTGACGATAGTGCGCCTCCGATAATGGCAGTATGGTGTTGAATGCATCGTTTCCGCCTGCTAAATACACACATATTAATGCTCGAAAGTCATTGGATGGCGCTGCGAGAGAGTAACCTGGCAGACTAAGAGAGGCTAGTGCGCCCATCGATAGCGTGCTTTGTATAAAATGTCGTCGTGAAATATCCATAATTCACTCCTAATCCTGAATATAGAATTCGTCGCCAGAAATGGCGGTAAATATCACTAGAGCGAGTTTTGTTGTTGGCACATAGTCACCACGATAATCATTCAGGGCGGTGAGCATGAGCTCTTTCAATTCAGCAGAAGCCGTTCCAGCAAAGAAACGCTCGTTAACCAATTCGACTAAGGCACGGTGATCGTCCAGAAGAAGATAAAACTCGTTAAGATCGAAGTGGTAGGAATCACCACCTCCTCTACGAGTGCTGGTTAACATATAGTTGACCAAATCGGTATAAACAGACCAATTGAGAAGTTCATACTCTGGAGAGTTAATACCAGACTCCGTAAACTCGTTAGACGGCTGATAGTCTGGAGAGTAAAAATTAAACACGGAAGGAGAACGAAGCGGCCCTTGATTAGCGATGTTCATCATCGTTGTTGCGTCTTCGTAACGTGATCCTTTAACCGTAAAACCTGATGCTCGATGAAAATTAGTCAGGACCAGTATCGGTTCTTTCACTTTTATAGGCGGGGTATCCGTCATCCCTAATGCTTCAGGGTCGAGCAATATGGCTCGAACAACGGCGGTTAGATCGCCTTTTTCTCCTTCCCCATTGTTGTTAAATATCGTAGCAACACGCGCGACGTACTCTGGGCTTGGATTTGAACTGACCAAACGTTGGATAAGTAACTTTGAAACAAATGGAGCAACATTTGGGTGAGACATCAACATATCAATCACTTTTGAAAGCTCTTCTTGTGCGGTTAGACCCGATGGGATCACGTTCCCTAGAAATCGCTTCTCGCCGGTGTCGTGTCTTTGACTGATAACTCGCATCGGTTTCACGAATGCGATGTCGGAATTTTTCCATCCAGTTAATGCTCGCGCGAGCTCTTGAATATCAGTTTGATTGTACGTGGGGATAGGTTTGCCTGTTGCGTGGTTTAGCTTTTTACTGCCATCTAAATTGAGTTCATACAAACCGATAGTGAATAACTGCATTAACTCTCGAGCAAAGTTCTCATCGGGAAGCGTTCCTGTCCCACTATTTTCTTTTGCACTACCGAGCATAGACAAATAGCTCCCCATGACTGGATGGATGGAAACGTCATACAACAGGTCTCGGTAGTTGCCAAACGCATGCTCAACCAACAGATCGTAGTAATTCACTAACCCTGTAGGTTTGCTGGAAAGAACGCCGCCATAACGAGAAACGACTACGATCTGACTCAATGCATAAGCCGTTCGCTGTCTGAGCTGATCTTCAGCAGTAACAACAATCTGATACCAAGCATTTTCTCGGTTTGACTGTAGGCCTTTAGAAAAAGGCGTTTGATAAAGTGGTTGATGGTAGGTTGCTGGCAGGTTGATTTGTTTCTGTATCCAGTCCCCTAACCCGTTTTCCCTAACCTCATTAATTAACGCAGGAGTTGGTCCAAAAGAGGTTTGATAGAGAAAACGCGCAACGGTTTGATCGGATGGGGATTGCTGTATTTGTGCTGATACATTAGACCCATGGCTCAGCAATAAGATAGCCAATCCTAGTACCCAAGCAGAGATTTTATTTAGCTTCTGACGTCTCATAGTTAACTCGCTTACCCGAAGTAACGATTTAAGTCCATTTAACGGGAGTTATTAAGCTCTTTTGAGCTGTTTAGTAAATTTATGAAAATCAAGCAGCTGCATAGGCGAGTATAGTAGCAATAAGTGGTGAACAAAAAACTCAAACGATGAATTTGGTACTATAGTGCTAGAATTTTTTGATGCTATTTTTTCTAAGATACTGATATTAAATATGGCCAATGAAGAGTGACAAGCAGAGGTATCGCAATGGATATAGAAGGGGGACAGCTAAAGTACTGTTAACAAGAGATTGGTATGTTTGTTAAGGCTTAAGTTAGTTTCAAGAAATTATTGAGCCAATAAATAAAGTCCATTGGTTTGCACAAGAGAAAACCACACGGATGTTCTCTTGTACAAAGCAACAAAGGTTATTTTCGGGCAAGCTTATGGTGAGCACGAGAAAAGTGATCGGCACAAAATGCGCCCACAATCGAGAGTTCGCCAGCCAGACAAAGCGAAGCTGCGACTTCGGCTAACGCTTTCGCATTGCCGTTGCCGTGCAAACCCAAAATATCCAAACATGCTTTTTGCGTTGGAAGGCCAGTACCACCGCCAACCGTTCCCACCATGATGTTTGGCAAGGTCACGCACGCGTACAAGTTGCCTTGAGCGTCCACATCCATACGAGTGATTCCAATGGCAGACTCTGCAACGCAAGCGGCATCTTGACCACAAGCAATGTAAAGCGCGGCAAGGGCATTTGCGTAATGCGCGTTGACGCCAATTGTCCCGCTGAGTAAACCACCCACCGTGGTCATTTTGCCAAATTGAACCATAGACTCCGGCGTCGTATGCAGATATTTTTCCACCAACTCAGCAGGAATGGTCACTTCGGCGGATACTTTCTTACCGCGTACCGAGCGCAGTGTGTGTGCGTTTGGTTTTTTGTCGCCTGATAAGTTGCCATCCAAGAATGCTTGAATTGGTTTGATTGGGCTGGTCGCCAAAATATGATGGAACACTTCGTTTGTTGCGATGGTCACCATGTTTTGTCCGGAAGCGTCACCAGTCACGTATTCAAAGACCAAATAAACGTGGTTTCCTTCGATATTTACATTGATGTCTTTGAGTTTGCCATGTGAGGTGGTGGATTCCGCAATTTGACGAAATACGTCAAACTGGGTCACAACCCAACTGACGAACTGGCCGGCGTCAGCAAGGTGATTAAAGGCGAATACTGGTGTTCGGCTCACCCCTTCACTTAGTAACAATGCGCTCGCGCCACCAGCGGCGGTGATAAGATTTGCGCCACGGTTGTAGGAAGCGACTAACGCAGCTTCTGTCGTTGCGAGCGGAACCAAAAAGTCATCGTTCGCATACAAACCGTTGACGCGCAAAGGGCCTGCGATGCCGACCGGCACATTGACAGTACCAATGAAGTGCTCGATGTTGTTGGAGTAAGCGTCGCAATGTGACTGTGTGAAAGGATCAAGAAGATGATCTTTATTGGTCACTTGTTCCAATACTTGCCAACGGCGCGCCAAATGCTTATCCGATAGGCCAGGGCTTAAGCAGAGACGTTTCTCTGGCTTGTGAAACTTCGGTTCTAATGCCGATTGAATCTTACTGCTGGTTTCGATATCGGAAAGGGCGGAGCTTTGAACAGGGTTATCTTGGTTTAACTTCGGCATACAAACGTTAACTGAAAAATCGAACCAGAGATTGTAGTGATTGAGGCTTTGATTACAACGTTGATTATACGTTTTGCAACAAATACCACTGTGCAAGCGCCTTTATTATCCAAGTGATTTGATATTGGAGCGGCGAATTTACTGGAAATAAATGGGTTTTGACAATGAATGTTGCAGTGAATAGAGGAATCTATGGTTCTTAGAGAACTTAGATGGTTTAGACCGCAGCGGCTTTGAGTCGATAAGGTGTAAGAATGAGTGTCTTAAAACCGGACAGGCTCAATCTATGAGAGGAATAAGCTGTCTAACCCAGTCCCTTGGGTCAGACGCTAGCTTGAATCCGTTATCCAGAAGTTAGTTAAAGGTGCGAGCCACACGTCCCGCACTTTGAATACGGTAATGGCCAACGTAAGCAGGAACAAATACCGATTGTCCTTTCGCGGCGGTTAACGTCTCACCGTTATCACTGATGAGTGTCAGGTCGGCATCAATCGCCATCAAAATCTCTGCGCTGTTAGCCTCAATCACTTCATTGTTCGGTTCGTTAAGAATGCTGAAACTAAAGTCTGCCACTGGAACGGGGTAAAGGCTTTGGCAACCATTGGCATTGGGTTCTAGAACAAGGCCGTTAAACGGCTTAGGCACAAAGTCTGTGCATTTAACCAGTTCTTCAACATCCATATGTTTCGGCGTGAGTCCTGCACGCAAAACGTTATCTGAGTTCGCCATGATCTCTAATCCCGTTCCTTTAATGTAAGCGTGTGGCGTTCTTGCGCTCAGGAACATCGCTTCGCCAGGTTGCAGCGTGATGACATTCAACAGTAATGGCGCAAACAAGCCGACATCGCCAGGGTATTGAGTGGATAGATCCAAGATGAGCTGGAAAACGTCGCTGTCAGTGCCTTGCTCCGATTGACGTGAAGCGTGGGCAAGAAGCTGTTTCAGTGCTCGCTCTTTTGTTTCTCCTTCCATGGTAAGAATGTGCACAAAGAAATCGCGTAAACCTTGTGAGTTGATTTCGCGTTTGAATGTGTCAAGAGGCGCGCGTAGCTCATCGATATCGCAAAGGCTAAATGCCTCAATAATCTCGGCATACGAGCGAAAACCGTTCATGGCTTGGTAACTTGTCAGCGCGTACACCAACTCAGGTTTGTGGTTTGGATCCTTGTAGTTACGATGGCTTGCGTTTAGTGGGATCCCGGCACTTTGTTCTTTTTCGAAGCCTATTTCGGCATCTTGTTTGCTTGGGTGAACTTGAATCGACAGTGCATGTTCGGCCGCTAAGATCTTAAACAGAAAGGGCAGGTCGCCAAATTTCGCTGCGGTTTCTGCTGATAAGTAAGCGGGTTGGTTTTGTTTGATCAGTTCAGACAAAGGCAGCGTGTTTTGCTCAATCTGAACTTCAGAGCAGCCGTTTGGGTGAGTACCCATCCATACTTCTGCTTGAGGCTCATTCGTTTCGTTAGAAAAGCCAAACAAATCGTGAATAGAAGAGGTGCTTCCCCAAGCGTAGTTTTGGATTTTGTTGTTCATTTGAAAGAAGCTATGCGATGAAATAGTGTTCAAATTCATGAATTTTTCCCATAGTTAACCCTCCGAACTGAATCGGAAGAAAAATTGAGCAGAGATACGTTAAATAAGGTGGGCGAGCGCGGTTAGGTCACTCGCCAATTTGCCCGAAGGGCGATAAGTCGATTTACAACCGAGGTTTTGGTTCGAGTGGTTTTCGTGATGGTTGCGCTTGCAAAAATGGCAGTAACAAAAGGCCAATGACGGCTGCACAAACTGAAATGGTGATGAAGAAACCCGTCCAATGATATTCTTCAAGAATTAACGCCAGTGGATAACCAGACAATGCTGCGCCCATGTAGGCGAACAAGCCCACGAATCCTGTTGCCGCGCCGGCAGAATCTTTGTGAGAGCACTCCGCCGCCGCCATACCGATCAGCATTTGTGGTCCAAAGACAAAGAAGCCGATGGAGAACAATCCCGCGGCTTGGAACGCAAAGTTGGTCAGGGGCATCAGCCAAAGCGCAGAGACAGATAAAAAAATCCCAATCGCGAACAGCAAGTTCATTGGTCCGCGGTTACCGCCAAAGAGTTTGTCTGAACCCCAACCCGCAACTAATGAACCAACAAAACCGCCGATTTCAAACA
>NZ_JADDYG010000445.1:22069-22393 GCF_015163535.1 Vibrio sp. OPT46
AGTAGCCAGATGTATTTGTTGTTAAATACGTACGATTTCAGAATTTCTCGGTAGGTGAGGCCACGTCCGTAATTTTCTTGCGCAAGTTCTAGTGCGTCGTTGCGCCATTGGCCGACACTTGGTAAACCCATTGTTGTGGGTTTGTCGCGCAATCGCCAACAAACGAATAGACCGAGTAATACCCCGATGATGCCGGGTAGAATAAAACCTTCACGCCAGCTGTAGTGCAACGTTATATAGCCCACCAAAATAGGGATCAGCGCGCCACCAACGTTGTGTGCGGTGTTCCAAATCGCCCATAAGAAGCCACGCTCGGAACGTGAA
>NZ_JADDYG010000445.1:22454-30853 GCF_015163535.1 Vibrio sp. OPT46
TACCAAGTGGTTAACAGCTTCGAGCATGAAGGCCAGCCCCAGCCTTGGAACCACGCGTTTAAGATCCACAGAGTAATGAAAGCCGCGAGTGAGCTAGAAAAGCCGAACGCGATGTTGACCAGACCTGTCGCAATCAATCCTAGTCCCATGAAATAACGAGGATTAGAGCGATCCGAAATCGTGCCAGAAATAAACTTCGAGCAGCCGTAGGTGATGTAGAAAAGCGTACCGATAAGACCCAAATCGCCTTTATCTAAGCCAAGATCGGTAATCATCGCTGGTGCGGCGTAGTTAAAGGTCTTACGGGTAAAGTAGAAACCTGCGTAGCCGATGTACATCCCCAACATAATGTGCAAACGCCAATGGCGGTAACGCTGGTCGATTTGCTCGTTGCTTAGACTCGGTTGAGTAAATTTAGGTGAACGTAAAAATCCAAACATCTTGAGTTACACCTTAGGTAAAGTAATGCTGATTTGTGTGCCGATCACTTGATCGCTGGTGGAGTAGATAACCATTTTTCCACCTAACGCGTGCACACGCTCTTGCATGCCGCGAACGCCCATGCCTTTCATACTGTCCTGAACTTTGAAACCGACACCATCATCGTGAATCATCAATGACACCGCCGTTTCTCCAATTGTCAGTTCAATATTGATCAACTGCGCTTCTGCGTACTTGGCAGCGTTATTTAATGACTCTTGGCATAAACGGAATAGGGTTACTTTGAGTGTGTCACTCAGGCTTGTGTAATCGCCTTGCCAGTTCAGTTGAACAGTCGTTCCGTGATTGGCGAATTCCATCTCTCGCGTCAGTTGCTCGACGGATTCTTTCAAGTCCAAATCATCCAGCATTTTGGGTCTTAGCTTGCTTAACAGTCGCTTAGTAGTGTCGTACACGTTGAGGGAAAGCCCTTCAATCATGTCGGCGCAACCAACGCGTGTTTCTGCGTTATTTACCCGCTTAATGATGTTGGCTTGTGTGCGGATTGCCGTGATGTTCTGGCCGATTTCGTCATGTAGCTCGCGCGCAATATCGCGTCTTACCGATTCTTCCGCTTTGATAAGCTGGCGAGACAAATTCTGATTGCGTGCAAGTTCGCCGCGCAGTTTGTGATTGAGGTCTTTTTGTTTCTGAACCCCTAAGCCGAGCATAATGCCGGTGATGGTTTGCGCCGAGAGAGATAATAACAAATCGGTGATTTCTAGATTTGATACGCCGCTGCGAGCCGCAATCAGCGCAATGCTGTTGAGCATGGTGGCGAGCAGGGCTCCTTGCCAGCCGTAACGCAGAGCAAGCACGATGATTGGAATCGCCATACAAAATGGCGCAAATCGTTTTAGCTCTTCAGGCAAACTGGTTTGCACCAAAATACTGCCGATCAAAAGTAGCGCATAAAGCACGATATGACGCACCTGAAATACAACGGCATTACTTAGTAGGAGAGAGCTAAGCGGAGACCAACGACTTTGGAACAAATAACTCCATAACAAGTAGCACATAGGCACCACGAGCAAGCCTCCAGAAATGCTAGCCAGCCATACCATGTAAACCGAAGGAACGTGAAAACCAACGGCCATCACATTAATAAACGCGCTAATGATAATGACTGCGCTCATCACGGCTAAATGGCGGTTTTGGTCTCCGTAGTAGTATTTTTTCGCAATCAGAGTGACCGGGATACTGGCAATGCTCGCAATCAGCACGGTAAGCCACTGCGGTTGACCCAGTAACATTGCAAGTGCGATGGAAAGTCCCCACTCCGAAAGGTAAATCGTCGGCCAATAAGCGGTGCGAGTGTGTAGGGCGACACCTAATCTTAAAGCGAAAGGAAACAATAAGATCGCCAGTTCGGGATCATTGACAAAGTAATAGGCAATCACCCATAAGCAGAACCAGGCGCAAGCCATAACAAATAGTCCGCAAATGGTGGTAACAGCGTAAGCTCGCATTAAAAGGACTCTTGAGAAAATAGTTTGGCGAGCTCAACGTTGTTTTTCACGCCGAGTTTGTCGATGGCATTCGCACGATGCACATGCACGGTCTTGTGGCTCAAGCCAAGCTCTGCCGCGACAGACTTTACATCCAACCCGGTCGCAAGTAGCTGACATACCTCGTTTTCACGTTTTGTCAGTTGGCATAGAGAGGTGGTGTTGTCGCTAGGCGTTGCAAGTTTAAGTGCAATATCTGATGTGAGGTAACAGCCGCCAGAAGCACTGGTTCTCACGGCTTGAATAAGTTCGTCTGGGCTACAGCGTTTACTAAGATAGCCTTTTGCACCTAGCTTTAGTGATTTTTCCACCATCGCAGGGGAGTCATGCACGCTAAGCATCACGCAGGCAATGCCAGTTGGTATTTCGCTAAGAAAGTTTAAGCCGCTTTCATCTGGCATGGAGATATCTAGGATGACGACATGAGGGTGTACCGCAGGCAAGCCTTTGCGCGCTTCGGCGACAGAGCCGAATTCACCGACAACGGTAATATCACTTTCTAAATTTAATAATTGTGCGAAACCTGAACGCACGATGACGTGATCATCAACTAGAGCAACATGAATCATTATTACAACCAAATAGAGCAGACGACTAACAACAATAAGCTCCAACAGGAGCCAATAGAAAAACCTTTAATGATACTGAATTGATCAACTCATTTTAATGATCTTGCGCGCTTTACCGAAGTAAAGCGCGCAGAGAAGTTAGGCTTGGTTTTGTGCAAGTTGAAGCTTCTTCGCGTGTCGAATCTTCTTCTCTTCCGCGATAGCGACGAAAGCAAGCAAAACAATACAAATCATGGCGGAGGTATCTAGAGCTGCGAAGGTACCTTTCCAACCTGTTAAGCCGAAGATAGGTGTACCGTCTGCAATCATACCGAGACCAAGTTTCGCGAAGCTGTCACCGATTAGGTAAGCGAATGTACCTTTTACGCCGTCAGCCACACTGATTGCTTTTTTAGGGACAAAACCAACTGCGGCAACACCGATAAGAAGTTGCGGACCAAACACCAAGAAGCCCAATACAAATAGTGAGGCCAAGTACATGAACTCGCTAGTGGCGTGCTGGTAGAACTCAAGCGATACGATGATCAAGCCAAGAGACACACAAGCAACCAATGCGCGGCGACCGTTTGCTAGGTCAGACAGGTAACCCCACATCAAAGTACCCACAAGCGCACCGACTTCGAACAGAGTAAAGCCAGAGATTGCCGTTTCTTTTGACAGACCAAGCTCTTGGTACGCGTATACCGTTGACCATTGGTCGATGCCGATACGAACGATGTAAAGGAAGATGTTGGCAAAGCAAAGTAGCCAGATAACTTTGTTTTTAAGAACGTATTCAACAAAGATTTCTTTTTTGGTCATCTGGTTTTCTTCTGCGGCGGTGTCTTCTTCACTCACTGCTTCATCGAAAAGTTCTTCTACTTTACCTAGACCGTAAGCTTCTGGAGAGTCGCTACCAAAGCGCATACCGATAAAGCCAACGATGATCGCGATGATAGAAGGGAACACGAACATGCCGATTACGTGGCCGTCGAATAGGTAGTTAGCACCGAAAAGAGCAACACCCGCTGCGCCCGCACCACCAACGTTGTGTGACATGTTCCACAAGCCTAGGTAAGAGCCGCGTTTGTTACGAGGTGTCCATTTTGTAATGGTTGAGTAACTAGAAGGGCCACCAGTACTTTGGAAGAAACCACTTAGAGCGTAGAAAGCCACCATCAAGAACAGGCTTGCACTACCGCCGCCCATGCTGAAGCTGAAACCAAGCATTGCAAGACCAGAAAGGATCAGCATAAAAGGGAGGAATTGCTTGGTGTTCTTACCGTCAGCGTAGTAAGACACAACGGTTTTACCGATGCCGTATGTGATGGAGAAGCCAAGGCCAATAAGACCTAGGTCTGTCATGCTCAAACCGTAAGTTGAGATCATGTCGTTTTGCGCGACATTGAAGTTCTTACGAATCAAGTACATGGTTAGGTAGCCGATAAATACGACCAAGTAAGATTGGATGAACGGTTTAAACCACATCTTTCTTCTAACTTCGACAGGAAGATCGAGGGTCGGCTTCCGCACCTGTTCGAGGAATTTTAACATGATGAACTCTCTTGTAATTGTTTTAGAAACACAACGGAGACCGTTATGCGCTCTTGTTACCTTTGACTGAGCGGAATTCTAGAGAGTGGTTTTGTAAGGCACATGAGATGGTTGCCTAGATCGGCTAGGAAAAATTCCTAGAAATGCCTAGGAAGGCGGAAAAGCGTGAAAAGAGTCACACAAAATCCTTACTAATTTATGGGTTTTTGACAGGGTTCTTATCGGGTTGGAAAGCGTTCAAATGCAAGCAGGTTAATATACGCAAGCTTAGTGCTGACAAGGGGTGAGCACGTTTGGTTGGAGAGAATAGTGTCTTGTCGCTAAGTATCAATTGGGAACGAGAAGCAAACAACAGAGACCCAGAGGTCTCCGTTAGAAATATTACGAATTCGATTAGGTTGACGTGTTAAGGCGCGGGGCTGTATAGACGCGGCGAGCCGTGTTTTGGCAAGTGAATTAGGTTCAAATGGTTTCTTCTTGCCCATTCGACAGTTAACGCTGTAGGCGCAGATAAGCAAACCAGAGTGGGGATACGCGCGCGAACGGCTTTGTGGATCAACTCCAAGCTGCAACGGCTTGTCATGATAGCGAAGCCACTTTGAGGTTCGATGTGATTGTTGGCCAATGCGCCAATCAACTTATCTAGCGCGTTGTGACGGCCGATGTCCTCTCGGCACAACTTGATGTTGCCTTGTAAATCTGAAAATAAAGCGGCGTGTAGCGCGCCAGATTCACGTGCGGCTTCTTGATGCAGTGCGACTTTGTCTCGCAGCCCTTCGAATACATCGGAGCGCGGAGGAAGAGACGGTGTTAGCGGTGCTAAATCAGGCAAAGCTTGTTCCAGAGCCTCGACGCCACAAATGCCGCATCCGGTTGTGCCTGCAAGATTCCGACGTTGTGTTTTTAGCGCCCAGAAAGCGCGGTTGCTGATTTCTACTTCCGCATAATGAGATTCGTGATCGCCACCAATTTCAATGTCTTTGATCTCTTTGAAGTCGTGGACGATGCCTGTGCTTAGGCTAAACCCTTTCACAAAGTCTTCCAGATGGCCTGGCGTCACCATCATGACCGCTTGGCTAATGCCGTTATAGCTGATAGCTAAAGCTGACTCACTCGCCAGCGACATTTGTTGCACTGGGCGGCCATCAATCAATTCTCGGTAATTGAACGCACTTGGTTGAGGTGGTGCTTGATTGAAATCGGACAGTTCAAAATAAGATTGAGTAGTACATCTCATGAAATCACCTCATAAGCCGTTATGTATGCCAAAAATTGACGTGTGGGTTGTTGTTATCGATTGAATATGTTCTTCGCTTCTGCGAAGCACTGATCGGTTAGCGCGGAGAAGGGTTCTTGTTTTCGCTTTAACAAACCTAGCGGGGCGTGAACGGCGGCTTCTTCGATAGGGATAATGCGAAGCGTATCGTTCAACTCTTCTAATCCACAGTTCAGCGGCATAATGGCGCAACAAAGGCCACTGGTTACTGCTTGGATCAAGTGAAAGGTGGAGTTACTTTCAATGACGGTTTGCGGAACCAGCCCTTTACTCACAAAGCTAAGATCAATTGAGTGGCGATAGTGCATACCCTTCGAAAGCAGCCCTAGCGGAATGTTATTGAGTGACTCCCACAACACTTCAGATTCGGCAAAATCGAAATGACGCTCATCGAATAAAACGCCAAGTTTGGTCGAGTATAGCTCGATAACATCGAAGTAAGCGGTGTTGACTTGATCGACATAACACATCCCCAAATCAAGTTGATTGCGATTGAGTTGGTCTATGATCTGTTCGGTCGTCATGGAGAGTATTTGAAAGCGTAACTCAGGGAACTGTTGAGCTAATGGTTTGAGCAATTCCATCGGGTTTTGGCTGGCGAGTGGCACCATTCCAAGCCGAAGTGAACCGACCAACTGACCACGGCAGTTAGCAGCCTCGGCTTGCAGTCCATCATGAGCGGCTAAGACGGTTTTCGCCCAAGCTAAAATGCGTTCTCCTGCTTCAGTAAACCCTTCAAATCTTTGACTTCTTTGGATTAATTCGAGATCGAGTTCTTCCTCTAAGCTTCGGATTCTCATGGACAAGGTAGGCTGCGTAATGTGGCACAATGCGGCGGCTTGACCAAAGTGTTTGGTCTGTTCAAGTGCGATGAGATATTTAAGTTGTTTGATATCCATAATGGCTTGTTAACCTTGCGTTGTGAGTCACATGTACGGGGGGAACTCCCTAAAAAGGGCACAGCACTACCGTACTTTTTAAGCGCTGGAGCGTTTTAACTGGGGAATGGAAAACCAAAACCAAGTCAAGAATAAAACCTCACTCAAAATTGATCTGAATCAAGGCTATTCCTGATATTAATTAGGGTCAAATTTAAAGTATCTATAGTGTGATAGATATTATCTATTATCAAGAGTGGCGATTTTATTGAGTTCGTTAAGCGAACTAGGTGGAATCGGATGGGAAAACGATTAACCTCATAAATTGTATTGATTAAAAATGTGATGACCGTCAGTGGAAAAATTCGTCATAGATTTTGTTTATCACTCGGTCAGGATTATCAATTGGACGCATATTGAATAACGACTTAATCTTTGATTTAGATCAAGACGCAACAATGCGCATTGAATCTAACAGTCTTAGAAGCAGTAGGCGGGTATCCGATATCAAGAATCTAGATAAGTAAACGCTCGGACAAGCGAGAGCATGTTGAGTGGTTACTTATTTGGATTAAAAAATACATGGATTAGAAACTAAGCCCTTCAATACTTCCGCATTATCTCAATAAATAACGCGCTTGTTTTCACGGGCACCCTGCTTGCTGGTATATCTGCGAGGAGTAAAGTCGTGAGCCAAAAAGAACAAATAAAAACATACAAAGGTCCAGCTGGTGGTTGGGGTGCACTGAAAGCCGTAACCAGAAGTTGGTGGGGCAGTGAAAATGCAGTTAAAAACATTCGCACTATGCTCAAAACCAACCAAAATGGCGGTTTCGACTGCCCTGGATGTGCATGGGGCGAGTCGCCAGATAGTGGTAAAGTCAATTTCTGTGAGAATGGCGCGAAAGCGGTAAACTGGGAGGCGACCAATCGTCTGGTTGATCCTGAGTTTTTTGCCAATCACAGCGTTTCTTCTCTCTCAACGCAAACCGATTACTGGTTGGAATACCAAGGCCGTATCACGCACCCAATGCGATACGATGCTGAATCCGATCACTACGTGCCAGTCTCTTGGGATGAGGCTTTTGCACTTGTCGCGAAACATCTCAATCAATTGGATTCACCACACCAAGCTGAGTTTTATACCTCTGGTCGTGCAAGCAACGAAGCGGCGTTTTTGTATCAGCTATTTGTGCGCGCATTCGGTACCAATAACTTTCCAGATTGTTCCAACATGTGCCACGAAGCCAGTGCTATCGGGATGAAAGACACCATTGGCGTTGGTAAAGGCACAGTGATCTTTGATGATTTTGAAGAAGCTGATGCGATTTTCGTGATTGGTCAAAACCCGGGTACGAACCACCCACGAATGCTTGAACCTCTGCGTGAAGCGGTAAAACGTGGAGCACAGGTTATCTGTCTAAACCCGCTGAAAGAGCGCGGATTAGAGCGTTTCCAAAACCCACAGATGCCGATTGAGATGTTGAGTAACGGTTCAGAGCCTACCAACACGGCGTACCTGCGTCCTGCTTTAGGTGGAGACATGGCAGTGTTTCGTGGCATCGCGAAATTCTTGTTGCAATGGGAACGCAAGGCATTGCAAAACGGTGGAAAAGCGGTATTTGATCGTGAATTCATCAAGCAACACACAACAGGTATTGATGAGTATTTGGCTGAAGTGGACGCAACCTCTTGGGAACACATCGCGGAACAATCGGGTCTTGATTTAAGTGAAATCGAGATGGTGGCGAGCATGTATCGACGTGCAGAACGTGTGATCATGTGTTGGGCGATGGGGTTGACTCAGCATCGTCACTCTGTGCCAACCATTAAAGAAGTCGCAAACGTGCAAATGTTACGAGGTAACGTTGGTAAGCCGGGAGCGGGGCTTTCACCAGTGCGTGGTCACAGTAACGTTCAGGGCGACCGTACGATGGGCATTGATGAAAAACCTTCAGATCTGTTGTTGGATCGCATTGAAAGTCGATTTAACTTTGACGTCCCGCGTGGTGAAGGCCACAACACTGTGCAAGCCATTAAAGCGATGGAAGAAGGGCAAGCGAAAGTATTTATCGGTTTGGGCGGTAACTTTGCACAAGCAACGCCAGACACAGAACGTACGCACAACGCGATGCGAAACTGTAATTTAACCGTA
>NZ_JADDYG010000445.1:30906-32663 GCF_015163535.1 Vibrio sp. OPT46
CACATTTCGACGAAGTTAAATCGTTCTCACCTTGTCACAGGTAAAGATGCGCTTATTCTTCCATGCTTAGGCCGTACCGAGATTGATCAGCAAGCGACTGGCCCACAAGGCGTGACGGTTGAAGATACCTTCAGCATGGTACATATCTCATTTGGTCAGCTAAAACCGCGTTCGGAGCATTTGCGTTCAGAACCAGCGATTATTGCCGGTATTGCCAATGCTACACTCGGGGCAAAACCAATTGATTGGTTGTGGGCGATTGAAGATTACGACCGTATTCGCGATTTGATTGCAGACACGATTCCGGGCTTTACCGACTTTAACCATAAGCTTAAACACCCGGGTGGATTCCACTTGGTAAACCCAGCTGCCGAGCGTCGATGGAATACACCAAGCGGCAAAGCACAGTTCAGCTCTAGCGAGTTGCCGAAGCAGTTGATCAGCGAAGCGATACTCGAAAAAGGCCAAAAGCCAGATTTGATCTTGCAAACCATGCGCTCACACGACCAATACAATACGACACTTTACGGCTTGAATGACCGTTATCGTGGAGTATTTGGTATGCGCGAAGTGCTGTTTATCAATGAAGCGGATATTCGTAAACTCGGTTTTGAACCGGGCGACAAAGTGGACATGGTGTCATTGTGGGAAGATGGCGTTGAGCGCCGTGTGAGCGGATTTACGCTTGTTGCCTATGATGTACCAGCAGGTCAGGCGGCGGCTTACTATCCAGAAACAAACCCATTAGTTCCTTTGGACAGTTATGGGGATAGAACGTTTACGCCAACCTCTAAGTTTATTGCGATAAAATTGGAAAAATCGACATCCGATAAGATCGCTTTGGTGGAAGCGGAATAGTGACCAAACCGGCACAACGACATTTCCGATAAGCAAACGGCTGATATTAATTATCAGCCGTTTTTAATTGCGCTCAGTCTGCATTTAGTGCGCATAGCTTGTGTATAATGTTAATGACATTATGCTGCTCGATAATAGACAGATAAGGCCGATTTGAATCTAATTTCAAGTAGTAAAACTAATAAGAAGATGCTTATGACCTTGAAAAATATAATTAAATTAACAATCAGTCACTTAGTGGCAGTTTCTATTGGCATTGCGATAGGTATCTATACTTTACCGATCCTTATTGCACCACCTGCGCCGACCGATGAACAAGTTGCTAAGAGCAAGCAAGGTGCAGAATACAGCGCAGTGTTTAAGAGGGAACTCAAAGGTAGCGACGCTTTTCATTGGGGAGAGGGAGAAATTCATTTGAGTTCTGAAGTCATTACGTTGGTAGGAAAACTCGCTCCCGGACCAGACTATAAACTCTATCTATCTCCTAAGTTTGTCGAAACGGAACAAGAGTTTAATGACCTTAAATCTGAGATGAGCTTAATTGGTGATGTCAAAACGTTCGATAACTTCGTTGTTGAGGTTCCTCAAAGCACTTCAATTTCTGAATACAATACGGTTGTTGTATGGTGCGAGACATTTGGTGAGTTCATTACTTCGGCAAAGTATCAATAAACCTCAGTAGTGGAGTAAAAGGCTTTTCTTTTCACTTTACGCTAGGATGTTGTTTCGCATCATTAGAAGGCAAAGACTCTTAAACATTCTAAATTTAAGAGCCTTTGTTTAGAGTTATTGACAGAACCATTCGACTTGTAAGTCGTTTGCACCTTTCAGGCTACGTTCTGGAAAAACAAGATTTCGAACTATTTAGAGTTATTCTCTGTTTGGCTTGTTTCGTTCGA
>NZ_JADDYG010000445.1:32673-35234 GCF_015163535.1 Vibrio sp. OPT46
CGGTGAGTTCATTACTTCGGCAAAGTATCAATAAACCTTAGCAGTAGAGTGAAAGGCTTTTCTTTTCACTTTACGCTAGGATGTTGTTTCGCATAATTAAGAGGCAAAGACTCTTAAACACTCTAAATTTAAGAGCCTTTGTTTAGAGTTATTGACAGAACCATTCGACCTGTAAGTCGTTTGCACCTTTCAGGCTACGTTCTGGAAAAACAAGATTTCGAACTATTTAGAGTTATTCTCTGTTTGGCTTGTTTCGTTCGATGACGCTAATCGCAATGGCTAAAAATAGAATATCTTTTACTAAAAAGAAGTTTGTCACCAAAACCCCATCAGACACTTTCCATGTATTCGGTGTCGTAATTAGAAAGCTGAGTGTCGCAAGAAAAATAATTGCGGCGGCTATGCCAGAAAAATAAGCGACTCGTGTGTTTTTAAGGCCAACGATTAATCCAATAGCGACAATGATTTCTGTTGCGCCAATGATGTTTGATACGGCTTGAACTGACATCACATCATACAACCAACTCATCAGAAAATGATTTTCAACGAGCGGTTGTATAAGCTTGGCCTCTGTAGGTGTGAATTTATAAATACCAATCCATATTAGAACTAAAGAAACGCCGAAAACTCCGATAAGATATCCAATTGAGTCACATTGATGATGGCTTTTTACGTTTTGCATAATTAACTACATTCTCCTGTTTGTTAGCGCTTCCAACAAGACCTATAAGGTTGGTAGAAAATTTCATAGGTTTTTTTCGCTCAAACAACAGATATTAAAAATCACGTGATACAGAATTACGTGTTTGATAGAACTTAAGGATATTTCGTGGAAGTTAAAATTTTTCAGGTTGACTCGTTTACATCAGAGGTTTTCAAAGGTAATCCCGCGGGTGTTTGTATCACAGAGTCAAGCCTTGATGAGGAAACGATGTTGGCCATCGCGGCCGAGATGTCGTTATCTGAAACGGCATTTCTGTCACTCAGTACAATGCAACTTCGTTGGTTTACACCGAGGACGGAAGTTGCTTTGTGTGGACACGGCACACTTGCAACGGCGCACGTTCTGAAAGAGCAGGGGTTATATAATACTGGAGATACGATTGAGTTCGTTACGCTATCTGGGGTTTTAACTGCACAACTCGATCATGAAGAAATTCATTTGGTGTTTCCTGCTCCAACTTTAGATATGCGAGCTAGTATTAACAAAGACTTACTTCATGGTTTGGGGCTAGATGCCGCCAATGTAGTCGCCTACGGTCAGTTTGATAATAAGCAGTTGGTCGTCATTAATGATGAATTTGTGCTTGAACAGCTCGACCCTGATTTTGGTGCGCTGCTTAAACAAAAAGGCCGTGGCGTCGTCATCACTGCTCAATCAAGCACTGACGCCGATTTTGTCTCTCGATACTTCGCGCCTTGGGTAGGTGTTAATGAGGACCCAGTTACAGGCTCTGCACATTGCGCTTTATGTGTTTACTGGGCTAAAGAGCTCAACAAAAAGCAACTGAAAGGCTTCCAAGCCTCCAAGAGAAGTGGGGTCGTCCATACAGAGTTGTTAAGCACTGAGCACGTTAAGCTTTCTGGAAATGCAGTAACGATATTGCGAGGATATATGAGAATCGCGTAGCGGTCCTTGTGGGAATGATTTTATTTTCGTGTTACCCAATGCTCAATAGTGAAGACGCTTGAATGCTGCTTATTTAAGTGGCTGATTTTTTTTGTAAAAACACCCCTGGCACGGTGGTGTATAACGATTGGAGAGTTATATGAAAACTATCGGTCTTCTAGGTGGTATGAGCTGGGAGTCGACGCTTAGTTATTACAAATTGATCAACGAAGGAGTCAAAGAGGCGTTAGGCGGCCTAAATTCCGCAAAAATTTGTATGTATAGCGTGAATTTTTCGGAGATAGAGAAACTTCAACATCAAGGTAAATGGGAAGAAACGGCAAGCATTCTATCTGATGCTGCATCTTTAATAGAAAAAGGGGGCGCTGACTTCATTCTTATTTGTACTAACACAATGCACAAAGTTGCGCCTCAAATTGAAGCCAGTATTAATATCCCCATACTACATATCGCAGACGCGACTGCTGAGTTACTTCGTGAGAAAGGGGTTCAAAAGGTCGGACTCCTTGGTACTCAATTCACAATGGAGCAAGACTTTTATAAAGGAAGGCTTTCCGACCGTTATGGGCTTGATGTCGTCATTCCCGATCAAGACGACCGCTCTAAAGTACATAACATTATTTATAAAGAGTTATGCCAAGGTGAAATCAAAGAGGAGTCAAGGACGATATACTTGCAAATTATTGAAAAACTAAAAGAGCACGGAGCTGAAGCTGTGATTCTCGGGTGTACTGAAATTGCCTTACTTGTAAACCAAAGTCACACCGATGTTACACTACTCGATACCACTTCTATCCATGCTCAAGCAGCAGTCCGTTTGGCAATTGAAGGTGAATGATCTACGCTTTCTTTCCTGCAAAAAAAGAGAAAACCAAGCACGTGGTTTTCTCTTTTTTATTATCAAGTTATAAGCGAGCAAATTTGAGAGTTC
>NZ_JADDYG010000445.1:35244-52942 GCF_015163535.1 Vibrio sp. OPT46
CACTGAAATTGCCTTACTTGTAAACCAAAGTCACACCGAGGTTACACTACTTGATACCACTTCTATCCATGCTCAAGCAGCAGTCCGTTTGGCAATTGAAGGTAAATGATCTACGCTTTCTTTCCTGCAAAAAAAGAGAAAACCAAGCACGTGGTTTTCTCTTTTTTATTATCAAGTTATAAGCGAGCAAATTTGAGAGTTCTGTATCCACCAATCAAGTTGCGGGCTTTGTAACCATTGTTGACCAGCTGACGGTATGCTACGTTACCGCGTAACCCAACTTGACAGTAAATCACGATCTCTTTGTCTTTAGGAAGTTCGTGCATGCGACGACGTAGTTGATCGACAGGAATATTAATTGCACCTTCAAGATAACCAACGGACTCCAATTCACCAGGATTACGAACATCAAGTAACAGTTGGTCTTCTGTCAGTGAATCCATTTCATCATAATGAATCGCGGTCGCATCGCCTTTGATGATGTTATTTGCCACAAACGCCGCTTGGTTAATTACATCTTTAGCAGAGCCATAAGGTGGCGCGTAAGTGAGCTCGAGGTGTTGCAGTTGCTCTACCGTCATACCAGCACGCTGAGCAACTGCCATTACGTCGATACGTTTATCAACACCGTCTTTACCTACTGCTTGCGCACCTAATATTTTACCTGTTACTGGATCAAACAGCATTTTGAATGACACGGTTTCTGCACCTGGGTAGTAACTCGCGTGACTTGCTGTATGCACATACACTTTTTCATAAGCGATGTTTTCACGTTTCAGCTGTTTCTCGTTTTTACCAGTAGAAGCGACGGCTAAATCAAAAATCTTACAGATCGCCGTGCCTTGCGTACCTTGGTAAGTTTCTTGGCGGCCAAGCATGTTGTCTGCTGCCATTCGGCCTTGACGGTTTGCCGGGCCCGCAAGTGGCACTAGAGTTTGCTCGCCAGTCACAAAGTCTTTCTCTTCTACCGCGTCGCCGACAGCGTAGATCGAAGGATCGCTGGTTTGCATGTATTCATTGGTATAAATACCACCAAGAGCGCCGATTTCTAAGCCAGCTTCTTTCGCTAATTTGGTCTCGGGGCGAACACCAATTGCCATAATCAAAATATCGGTGGTGAGTCTTTCACCGTTGTTTAGTGTTAATTCCAATTCACCTTCTAGATGTTGGTGTTTTTCGCTCTCACCAGAGTCGAAACTTGCCACGTGCTCGTTAGGTACGAATTTCACCGACTCAAGTGCGACGCCAAGTTTAAGGTCGATGCCTTTCTCACGAATTTCAGCATGTGCGAAGCCAGCCATTTCACGGTCAACGGGCGTCATCACTTGATCCGCCATTTCAACTAATGTGGTTTTTATGCCTAGCTGGTGGAAGGCTTCCATCATTTCCAAACCGATAAAACCACCACCAACGACCGTAGCGTGTTCAACTTTGTTGGTTTCGATCGTTTTAATGATGCGATCCATATCTGGAATATTGCGCAGCGAGTGCGTTAACGGGTTATCAATACCCGGAATAGGCGGCACAACTGGACCTGCGCCAGGGCTGAGTAGAAGAAAGTCGTAGCTCTCTTGGTATTCCGAGCCATCAAGCAAATTCTTAACCGTAACCGTTTTGTCTTGACGGTTAATAGAAACCACTTCGTTCATCACACGGACATCAACATTGAAACGCGCTAAAAAGCTCTCAGGCGTTTGAAGAAGCAGTTTGCTGCGCTCTTGGATATCACCACCAATGTGATAGGGTAAGCCACAGTTTGCAAATGACACAAATGGACCGCGTTCAAACATAATGATTTCTGCATCTTCACTTAAACGACGAGCGCGAGCTGCTGCAGATGCACCTCCAGCAACCCCACCAATAATCACGATTTTGCTCATGGATTTCTCCTGCTGAATGATCGAAAACGCCTACACCTTACTTAAATAAATTAGCTGAGTCTAATGTTATTTAATCTACATTAGCATTGACTTAATAGTATTAATTAGTAATATCTAATGAAATGTAATGTAGTAATGAAGAGGCATAAGAATGGGCGACAGTATGCTACAAAGTGCGACCGAAGCGAGTGAGCTGCTTAAAATTATGGCTCATCCAGAGCGCCTAATCGTGATGTGTAAGCTGATTGAAGGCGAGAAAGGGGTCGGTGAACTGTTTGAAGGTTCATCATTAAGCCAATCTGCTTTTTCACAACATCTCACCGTATTGAGAAAGCACGACATCATTAAAGCTAGGAAGGTTTCTCAGCAGGTATTTTATTCAATTTCTGATGAAAGAGTTGGTCCGCTGGTTGAAGCGTTTAAGCAAGTTTTCTGTAAGTAATTAGTTTGGCGGTTGCTATGTTTGAAGTTCCTTGGATGTCGCTGTTGGGCGGCATAATAGTTGGCGTATCAGCGATAACACTGATGCTATTTACTGGCAAGACTGCTGGGATCAGTGGGATCTTAAACGGTGCCGTTGAGAGCGCAGACCGCGTTTGGCGAATTGTTTTTTTAATTGCGATGGTATTAGGTGGCTTGTTTGCTGTTTATGTTCTTGGCGGGCATGTACCAGATCAGTACAGCGGTTCTCTTATTTTAGTTATCGTTGCTGGCTTGTTAGTCGGTGTTGGTACGCGTATCGGCAATGGTTGTACTAGTGGCCATGGCATTTGTGGAATAGGGCGTTTCTCAATCCGTTCTGTGGTCGCGACGTGTACTTTTATGGCCACAGCCATGTTAACCGTCTTGCTAGTATCGTGAGGAATAGTGTCGTTATGAAAACTCACGTAATGAAAAGTATTAAGCAAATGTCCGTTGTTGCATTTTCTGGTGTGCTCTTTGGTATTGGTATGGTGGTCTCTGGTATGGCAGATCCGGCAAAAGTGATCGGCTTTCTTGATATTACCGGTTCATGGGACCCAAGCTTAGCCTTCGTTATGGGCGGAGCACTTGTTGTGTTCGTTCCTGCTTATCTTTTATTAATAAAGCCAAGAAGCGAATCTGTGTTTGGTGATGAGGTTGTCTGTCCGACTTCTAAAACGATAGACAAAAAGTTAGTCGGTGGTGCAGCACTGTTTGGTATTGGTTGGGGCTTACTGGGTGTGTGTCCTGGTCCTGCGGTTGCCAGCCTTTTTACTGGCAACACACAAGTTCTGCTCTTTATAGCGGCAATGTTGGTTGGGTCATTCACCGCTAAAAGAGTGGTTCGTCAATAAAGAAAGTACTTCAACGTTAAAAAGAGTACTTAAACGCTAAAAAGTGAGTGTCGTAGAAACCGGGCAATGGTCACTCAGTTTATAGTCGAGTACATCTTGTGTTTTGAAAACGGTTTGAACACCAGACGACGCCTTTAAATCACCACTCGCAATAATGTGGTCTATCACCGAGCGGAATTGGTGGGTTTTATTCGGATTACGATTAGAGCGCACTTTACATTCCGCTTTAGTGTCTTTAGTCACTAGCTTTGCACTAGTATTGTCCGATATCACGTCCCACAACCAATCTCCTTGATAACCCAAGTTGTGGTTAAAGTCGCCAAGCACGACATAATGTTGTTTGTTGTCCTCGCGCGCCTTTATCCACTTAGCTAGTGCCTGTCCTTGTTGTTTCACTATCTTACAATCGCGGTTATTACGATACGCGCCACTGCAACCCGCTTTCAGATGTACAGAGAGTAGGTGAGTCTCGTGTTCTTGGTTTGGATTTAAAACAAGGTAGCTCGCGAAGCGAAGCTTGCTGTTGCCTCGTGTGATAGAGAAGTCTGGCTTGTCTAATACGCTTACGCCATTGCGCACGGCAAAGCCTGTGTATTGGTTGGTGTCGTTAAACTGAAGGTGTCGGTTGGAGGCGTTTGAACGATCGGAAAGATAAATAGTGAAGTCATTGCCAACGGCTTTTTGGATGGCAGCAGCACTTTCGACTTCTTGAAAAGCAAAAATGTCGGCTTGTGTTTTATCCACATAGTGGGTCAGCTTTTCAAAATCTTGTGGTGTTCTCGACACTTTTCCACCATCTATAGATAACCATTCTATGTTCCAACTGGTTAGATTGATGGAGTTTTGAGCAAATGAAAGAGAACTAAAAAGTAATATTAACGTAACAAAAAGTGATCGCATTTTGGCCTGTTGCACTCCTATCTTTTAGCGTATTCCTTTCCATCCTTTATCCTACAAGACCTCCAAAAATAGCAAGTAGATTTAGTACCAATTTTGCAATTTTCATGGTTTTCTTCGCAACTGAGATCAACGCCAATAAGATCGATTTCTTCTTGTTCGCTAGCCAATCTTTATTGATCAAAATCAATGTTTTCGAGTGGTGCTTCTCGTTAAATACGCCACAATATATTGTGTTGCCAAAATAAAAAACAACCCCATATAGTGTGTTTGTGGATAACTCTGTGAGTATGCTCGGGTAAGGAGAACAAAGTGAAACCAATCGTAATCAAACGCGACGGATCAAGAGCTCCGTTCAACAGGGATCGTATCCAAGCAGCAGTTGAAGCAGCAGCGGAAAACAAAGATAAAGATGTCGCTATTTATGCTCTTAATGTGGCTCTTGCTGTCGAGTTACAGTTAAGAGAACACGATGAAGTTCACATCCATGAGATTCAAGACTTAGTCGAAAATGAACTCATGCAAGGTCCTTACAAAGCCCTAGCGCGTTCTTACATTGAATATCGCCACGATCGCGACATCGCTCGTGAGAAGCAAAGTGCACTAACTCGCGAAATCGAAGGTTTGATTGAAGAAAGTAATCTGGATCTAATCAACGAGAACGCGAACAAAGACGGCAAAGTAATTCCGACTCAACGTGACTTGTTGGCTGGTATCGTAGCGAAACACTACGCGAAGACGCACATTCTTCCTCGCGATGTGGTTCAAGCGCACGAAGTGGGTGACATTCACTACCACGATTTAGACTACGCACCGTTCTTCCCAATGTTTAACTGTATGCTTATCGATCTTAAAGGCATGCTGACGCATGGTTTTAAAATGGGTAACGCTGAGATTGATACGCCAAAATCAATTTCGACTGCAACAGCGGTAACAGCGCAAATCATTGCTCAAGTCGCGAGCCACATTTACGGCGGTACAACCATCAACCGTATTGATGAGGTTCTAGAACCGTACGTAATCACAAGCTACGAGAAACACCTAGAGATCGCAAAAGAGTGGAACATTGCTGAGCCAGAAGAGTTCGCAAAAGCACGCACTGAGAAAGAGTGTTACGACGCGTTCCAATCTCTAGAGTACGAGGTAAACACGCTACACACGGCGAACGGTCAAACACCATTCGTTACGTTTGGTTTTGGTCTTGGTACAAGCTGGGCATCACGCCTTATCCAGAAATCGATTCTGAAGAATCGTATTGCAGGTCTAGGCAAGAACCGTAAAACAGCGGTATTCCCTAAACTTGTATTCGGCATCAAAGATGGTTTGAACCACAAATCAGAAGATCCAAACTACGACATCAAGCAACTTGCGCTTGAGTGTGCGTCTAAGCGTATGTACCCAGACATTCTTAACTACGACAAAGTAGTGGAAGTAACCGGTTCATTCAAAACGCCAATGGGTTGCCGTAGCTTCCTTGGTACTTACGAAGAAAACGGTGAGCTGATTCACGAAGGTCGTAACAACCTTGGCGTCGTGAGCTTGAACCTTCCTCGTATCGCTATCCGTGCAAACGGAAGCGAAGAGAAATTCTACGAGCTTCTAAATGACCGCCTACGTCTTGCTCGTAAAGCACTAGAGACACGTATCTCTCGCCTTGAAAACGTGAAAGCACGTGTGGCCCCAATCCTATACATGGAAGGCGCATGTGGTGTTCGCTTGAAAGCAGACGACTCAATCGCAGATATCTTCAAGAACGGTCGTGCGTCTATTTCTCTTGGTTACATCGGTGTACACGAGACAATTAACGCGCTATTCGGTACAGAAGCGCACGTTTATGATGACGCTGTTTTGCGTGAAAAAGCGGTCGCGATCATCAAGCATCTAAAAGATGCTGTGAATCAATGGGCTGACGAAACAGGTTATGGCTTCAGCTTATATGCAACGCCAAGTGAAAACCTATGTAGCCGTTTCTGCCGCATCGATGCGAAAGAGTTCGGCGTAATTGAAGGCGTAACAGACAAAGGTTACTACACCAACAGCTTCCACCTAGATGTTGAGAAGAAGGTGAACCCATACGACAAGATCGACTTTGAGATGCCTTACCCAGAAATCTCAAGCGGCGGCTTTATCTGTTACGGCGAGTTCCCGAACATGCAACGTAACGTTGAAGCACTAGAAAACGTATGGGACTACAGTTACACCCGAGTGCCTTACTACGGTACAAACACGCCAATTGATGAGTGCTACGAGTGTGGCTACAACGGCGAGTTTGACTGTACAAGTAAAGGCTTCACTTGCCCAAGCTGTGGTAACCATGACTCAACTAAAGTATCAGTAACACGTCGAGTTTGTGGCTACCTAGGCAGCCCAGATGCACGCCCGTTTAACTTCGGTAAGCAAGAAGAAGTGAAGCGCCGAGTTAAACACCTGTAAGGTTTACTACCACTCGTTTTAACACTTTGAAAATCAACTTTAAACAGGTTGATTTTCTCTTTCGCGATAACACAGAGACGCATTATGAATTACCACCAATACTATCCAATTGACGTTGTTAACGGACCGGGTACGCGCTGCACGCTGTTTGTGTCGGGTTGTGTGCATCAGTGCCGTGGGTGTTATAACCAGTCGACGCAACGTTTGGATTCTGGTGTACTTTTCACGCAAGAAGCGGAAGACAAAATCATCGCTGACTTAAACGACACGCGTATCAAACGCCGTGGCTTGTCGTTGTCGGGTGGAGATCCGCTTCACCCTGCTAATGTGCCTCATATTTTGAAGATAGTGAAAAGGGTGAGAGAGGAGTGCCCAGGTAAAGACATTTGGGTTTGGACTGGCTACACGCTGACGGAACTGAATAACGCGCAAAGGGAAGTGGTGCAATACATCGATGTTTTGATTGATGGTAAGTTTGAACAAGACAAGAAAGACCTCAATCTCGAATGGCGTGGCAGTTCAAACCAAATCATTCATCGCTTTACGGACATCTAATCAAGCATTCTCCGCACATAAAAAGGGCTCACGCGTGCATAACGGGTGAGCCCTTTTGGTGTGAGTTCGTTAATGTCTTTTTGGTTACGCCGTCACCGATTGGTCATCTTCAACCATATTATTTATCCAACGTTTAGATTGAATACGGTAAGTCGTCAGTACGCCTTTCACTAACTCTTCCGCGAGCAGAGACATCAAGACAAAATGCAAAGGCAGCCCTAACACCATGCCTGTGTAATAAGTAAGGGGGATGCCAATAGCCCACTGACCGAACGTGTCGATGAAAATGCTATAGCGAATATCAGCGCCACTCTTTAGTACGCCGCCAATCCCAACCATGTTAAACACCCTCAAAATCATACCTAGCGCCATGACTAAACATACGTTAAGTGCCATGTCTGCATCGGTTAACGGGCTCAGTACCAATAGGTGATGAATCATGGGCGAGCTCAACCACACTAGGAAAAACAGCAAGGTGGCTAAGATTGCGCTGGTTAACACATACCACCACGCCGTTTTCTCGACTCGGTCATAATGTTTTGCACCAATATCATTCCCAAGAAGAACGGATGCAGCGACCGCAAATCCCATAAAGGTTGAAATCAGTACCCCTTCAATCGGTGATAAGAATGAGATGATCGCCAGTTCTGAAACGCCCAATTGACCATAGATGATGCTGTAAACGATCAATCCACCAGTCCAAAGCGCATCGTGGACCAACATGGGTAAAGAAACCTTAAAGTACTTTTTTCGATACTGTTTTAAGCGGCCTTGTACCCAATCGAACTTAGTCGGAATTAGGTAAGCATATCGTTTGTAGAAAAAATAAATCAAGACGGCGGTTTGGAAAAATCGAGAAACAAAACTACCTACGGCTGCACCAAATACGCCCCATTGAGGGAAACCAAATAAACCAAAAATCAAAACATAATTAAGCGCGACGTTAACGACAATGGCGGAGATACTAACGTTGGTTGCCAGTTTGGTTTGGCCCACGGAGCGCAATACCGCTTCAATCGGTACTACTATCGCCGTAGCAATGAGGCTAAAGCCCGTAACCACAAGATAATCACGTGCATAAGTGACGTATTCAGGATCGTCTGACATAAAAGAGACGATCTCTTCATCAAAAATCGCATAAAGAACGATAAACGGCAGCGTCACCAAAATGGAAATAAACCAAGATTGCGCCAACGTTCTGCGAATTCCGGCTAGGTTTCCTGAGCCGTAGTATTGCGAAGCAAGTACGGTAACTGCACCGCACAGGCCAAAGACAACCGCTAGGTTGAAGAAAAAGATACGATTTCCAACTCCAACTGCTGCCGTTGCAGATTCTCCGAGTAGGCTTACCATGAAAATATCCACGACGCCGAGCAAAGCAAAAAGCATGGACTGAAGTGAAACAGGTATGCCAATCGTAATCAGCTTTTGCCAAAATGCTTTATCGATGTATTCGCGTGTTAAGAGCATCGCATTTCTCCTTAAAGATTAATGCGAGTAGTTTATCCTCATGATTTGGCGGTGTATTTTTCAAAGGAATCCAAAACCTTTGTAAAACTCTCTACTAACGCACATGTGAGCCAATAAATCATGGAAGATAAACAAGAACGCTACGCGATTTCAGAAAAAACTTATCAAGAGTTTATTGATCACAGTCGAGTATTAGCACTTGAGGAGAGAGGCATTGTGCAGTGCGGCATTGCCACTTGTCGTGACTTCTTCTCTGTTTATCGTAAAAACCAAAAGAAACACATGCTGCTCTATACGGTGCGTGGTAAAGGGTGGCTAGAGAGTGGGACTTATCGATACGATTTGGAACCGGGCTCGTTGATTACAGTACCCGCAGGTGTTGAAAACGGTTTTGGTATAGAAGAAGAACCTTGGCAGATCGCGTGGCTTTTTCTTGCTCCTGATAGAGAGTGGCCGATATTAGAATGCGATGTTCGCTACCAGCTTTCATCTACACCTGAAGTGATGTATGCATGTATCCAAACGTTACTACGCAGCATTAACCTTCCAATCGATTATGGTGGTGCGGTAGGTGAGCATAGTGTGGCTCAGTTAGAGCTGATGTTAAACATGCCGCCCTCAGAGTCGATATCACGCAGCCAATTGAGGCTTCGGCGTGTATTTGACCTTGTCCAACGTCAGCTCCATAAGGATTGGAGCGTTGAGCAGGTGGCGGCTCTATATCCATGTTCGGAGCCTCATTTGCATCGACTGACTCAAAAGCAGTTTGGTCGAAGCCCAATGGCACATTTAACGCGTATGCGCATGGAATATGCTGCTAGGTTACTTCGTTCAACAGAATGGCCAATTCAGCATATTGGAGAAATAGTCGGATATCCGACCAGCGCTAACTTTAGTACACGTTTTAAAGCGTGGTCGACCATGACACCAAGAGAGTTTAGAAAAAACGGTAGAGTGGATTGGTACAACGAGGAGTGAATCGTTCTTTTTCTGAACGATAGAGCGCACAAAACTCACCGCAATCCAGAATTTTGTTCTCTAATTGATGAAATAAGTGAAAAATCATTTCGTCATTTTTTGCGATGGTGTTAACGTGAGGTTCGGTACTTGAATTTCAAAGGGTTATGACTTTCATGTTTTCTAATCTCCCAACTCCCGTATTAGATCCTATTTTATCTCTATCCGTTGCATACCGTAACGATGAACGTCCAAACAAGGTTGACCTTGGCATTGGCGTATACAAAAACAGCGCAGGCGAAACGCCGATTATGAAAGCCATTCAAATGGCGCAGGATGTCGTTGTTGAAACTCAAAAAACCAAGTCTTATGTTGGTCTTGCAGGTTGCGAAGAATTTAATAAAAGCATGATCGATTTGCTACTGACGGGAACGTCTGCAATGGATCGTGTTGCAGCTATTCAAACGCCAGGTGCAAGTGGTGCGCTGCGTATGCTCGGTGATCTAATGAAGATCGCACAGCCAGATACGACGGTTTGGATTTCCAACCCAAGCTACGTAAACCACAAGCCAGTGATGGAAGCAGCAGGCCTTAAAGTTAAGTTCTACCACTATTTCTCTTCGGAAACGAAACAAGTAGACACCGAAAAAATGATGGATGATCTTGCGAAAGCTGGGCCTTCAGATGTGGTACTTCTTCATGGTTGTTGCCACAACCCAACTGGTGCGGATATTGACTTCTCTGCTTGGCAAGCCATTACAGAATTGTCGCAGAAGAACGGTTTCATCCCATTTGTGGACATTGCTTACCAAGGCTTCGGTGATGGCCTAGAAGAAGACGCAAAAGGCCTTCGTTTTATGGCAGATAACGTTGAAGAGATGTTGATTACTACTTCATGTTCGAAGAACTTTGGTCTGTACCGTGAACGAACTGGTGCAGCGATTGTGGTTGGTAAGAACATGCATGATGTAACCAATGCAAAAGGTAAACTCCTCACTCTAGCTCGCTCGACTTACACGATGCCACCCGACCATGGTGCAGCTTTAGTTAAGACCATTCTGCAAGATGACAATCTCACTTCCGTTTGGAAGCAAGAATTGAGTGAAATGCAACATCGTTTGGTTAGCCTTCGTCAAAGTTTGTGTAACGAGTTGAGAAACAACCATAATACAGATCAATTTGATTTCATTGAGGGTCACAAAGGCATGTTTACTGTGCTAGGCTTTAGTGGAAACCAAATGGCGCAACTGCGTGAAGATTATGGCATTTATGGTGTTGGCGATGGTCGAATTAACATTGCCGGACTTACCGAAACTCATATTCCATACGTAGCGGACGCAATTAAGAAAGTATCTCAAGCTTAATTGGAGTGTGGATGAAAAACTGGAAACTGATTCTGCCGCTTATGATGAGCGGCAGTTTAATTGCTTGTACGTCAACTCAAACGACGCAGGAACCTGTTGAGCCAGAGTCGCCAAAGGTCGAAGAGCCCGTTAAAGTCGAGCCAGAAGTGAAACCTGATGTAGATCCAAAGCCAGAGGTGGAGCCCAAACCAGAAGCGAAACCTGAGAAAAAGCCGGAACCAAAGCCTAAGAAGCCAGTCAAGGTCACAAAAACACCCGATGGCATGTTAATTCTTGGTTCTGAAGAATGGGTTTATGTTCCTGAAATTGACCAGACTTTCAAGGCTAGAGTCGATACAGGTGCGACAACATCATCAATTAGTGCGACTGACATTGTTCCGTTTGAGCGTGATGGTAAAGACTGGGTTAAATTTAAGATAGATTTAGGTGACAAAGACACCAAAGAATTTAAAGTACCCGTTGAGCGCTGGGCTAAAGTTAAGCAGTCTTCGTCAGAAGAGGTGGATAAACGAGCGGTGGTAAAAGCCTACATTACCGTTGGGGATCACAAAGAAAAGACAGAGTTTACGTTAGCGGATCGCGGACATATGACGTTTCCAATTTTGCTTGGTCGAAGCTTTTTTAGAGATATCGCCGTTGTAGATGTATCGAAAAAATATGTGCAAGATAAACCTAAAAAAACCGCTAAAAACTGATGTATTACAGCTAGTTTCTGCTACAAGCTAATGATTCGTGATTAACAAAAAATGGCCTCCAAAATTGGAGGCCATTTTTATTGAATCATATGCTTGCTTGTGATGCCCTGGTAGTCATAGTCATGTCCACTAAAATGCAAAACGAGCAGACATTACAATTTGCTGGCCATAGACACCATTATTTTTGAAATCTGCACCAAGCGATAGTTGCTGAGTTGAGTGGAATCGTGCGCCCAGATTGTAAATGGTGTTCGAATCGTCATTATCTATGATTTGGCCGATACGGCCATGTAGCTCAACATTTTGCATAAACCAAATACGAGTGCCAATATTCACTTCCGTGCGCCACTCGTCGCCCACTTTATCACTGCCGTTCTCTTTAATGTTGTGTACCAACATTTGGCCATAAATATCTGCAAATTGGCCTGCTGGCCCATTAAAGCCTATACCACCAGCAATGTCCCAGTCTCCGCTGAATTCACTGTCTGCGCGAGCAATGAAATGGGTATTCTCTGTAAAGTAGGTATTGAACTCGCCACCAAATGTACCAGGGCTAGTGCCCATGCGAAATTCCATCGTGTTGTAGTTGAAATTATTTGCGTGTGCGGAAAGTGGCAAAATAGCACACAAACCAAAGGCTGCAACCTTTAGAGCTTTACCTAGCATGGTGTCTCCGGGCAAGATGATTAAAATGAACAAAAAAATGGTCTGCAAAAAGCAGACCAAGATTGATAAAGCTATCATTTTAAGTGCTTGCCGTCACTATTTAGCTGTAATCGTCACTACATCATGTTGATATGCACAGCAATCGGGGTTTGTTTTACATGACCACGAGTTGTTCGACTTCAATCTCTGGTTTGTTCCCGCCTTCAAATTCGCCAAACAGACGGACTTTAGTCGTGTGATCAATCGGAGTATTTAGCTGAATATCGTCATCGAGTTCGACCATCACTTCACCGGAACCATCGCTAAAGACAAACTTATCCGCGCGAACTTGACGCAATAAGTTACCTTCAACGACCACATCTTTTTCAGTAAACATATTGGAGTCGTTTAGCAAGGCATCCAATTTTTCCACAGTGACAGGACCGTTAAACTGCAAGTTTGATTGGTTTTGAGCGTTATCTTTCGCGAACGCGATAGAAGGAGCAATAGCTAAGGCGGCGATTGTTGCGATAATTGTATTCTTTTTCATGTTACATCCTCATCGGTTTGTTTTGATGGGGTCATTAAAACAGGGCTTGTTTGAACCAATGATGATTTCAACATTCATATTCTATTCATTTGCTTGAGTAAGTGGGGACGATGACGTTATGATTGTTCATCTTCCTCTATTCCTTACAAACATTCATGAAATCAGCGATCCCATCTTTAATGGTTCAAGGCACCACTTCGGATGCCGGAAAAAGTGTCCTTGTGGCAGGTTTATGCCGTGTATTAGCACGAAAAGGGATAAATGTTGCCCCATTTAAGCCACAAAACATGGCACTAAATAGTGCGGTAACCAAAGATGGCGGTGAAATAGGTCGAGCACAGGCCGTTCAGGCACAGGCGTGTAATATTGAGCCAACTGTACATATGAATCCGGTTTTAATTAAACCTAACAGTGATACAGGTGCTCAGATCATTTTGCAGGGTAAGGCGATTTCCAATATGGATGCGGCTGGCTTTCATGATTACAAGAAAGTGGCGATGGACACGGTGTTAGATTCCTTCTCTCGTCTGACTCAAGAATTTGATTCGATCATTATCGAGGGCGCGGGGAGTCCTGCTGAAATCAATTTACGAGAAGGCGATATTGCAAACATGGGTTTTGCTGAGGCCGCTGATGTACCAGTGATCATTGTTGCTGATATTGATCGTGGTGGAGTGTTTGCACATTTGTACGGAACACTTGCGTTACTTTCTGAATCTGAACAAGCGCGAGTAAAAGGATTTGTTATCAACCGTTTTCGAGGTGATATTCGTTTATTGCAATCGGGCCTCGATTGGCTAGAAGAAAAAACAGGTAAACCTGTACTTGGTGTACTTCCTTTTCTTCATGGTTTGAATTTAGAAGCAGAAGACGCGATCACTGCGCAGCAAGAGTTGCACTCTGAGGTAAAACTGAATGTTGTTGTGCCTGTTTTAACCCGGATTAGTAATCATACTGATTTTGATGTGCTGCGATTGAATCCAGATATCAATCTACGTTATGTAGGTAAAGGCGAAAAAATAGATAAAGCCGACCTTGTTATTTTGCCTGGGACCAAATCAGTGAGAGACGACTTAGAGTATCTAAGAAGCCAAGGGTGGGATAAAGATATCTTGCGTCATATTCGTCTTGGTGGAAAAGTGATTGGTATCTGTGGTGGCTACCAGATGCTTGGAAACTTGATTGATGATCCAAACGGCGTCGAAGGCCAACCAGGTCAAAGCGAAGGACTTGGCTTGCTTGATATCACTACGACGCTAACTAACAGCAAACAGCTTACAAACACACAAGCACAGCTTTCTCTTAACGGCAAAACAGCCAATGTAAAGGGTTATGAAATCCATGTAGGGCGAAGTGAAGTACGGGGCCTGCAACCTCTTACATTCAGTTCCGGTGAAGCGGAAGGGGCGATCAGCGAGTGTGGCCAAATCATGGGAACCTACCTTCACGGGTTCTTTGACGAGGCAGATGTCTTAAGCCTGGTATCAGAATGGGTAAACGGCACCCAAATCAAACAACAAGACTTTGAAGAGTTAAAGGAGCAAGGCATTAATCGCATCGCAGATGCGATAGAACAACATATGCGCCTTGATTTTTTGTTTAAATAGCACATTAACTGATTGAACTTTATATTCAAATAACCTGTTCTTTCGCTTGCCTTGTATTGGAGTATCTCTATGAAAGCATGGAAACAGCATGCTTGCCTTGCGGCAGTATTAAGCATTTCATTTTCAGCAAACGCAGCAACGAACCTAAAAGTGTATGCAGCCTCTTCTATGACGAATGCGATTAACGAGATCGCGCAAAACTTTGAAGAAAAGTATGACGTTTCTATCACTCCCGTTTATGGTGGTTCTTCTTCTATCGCTCGACAAATTATCAATGGCGCACCAGCGGATGTATTCATTTCTGCGAACACGAAATGGATGGATTATTTGGTCGATAAAGACGTCATTTATCGTGACAATGTCATAAATCTAGTGCGCAATAGCTTAGTGTTGATTGCTCCCCAGTCTTCAGAATTAACCTCATTTAACTTTTCTGATGCAAAGGCATGGGAGAGGGCATTGCATGGAAATCGTCTTGCTTTAGGCAATCCGACGTCAGTACCTGCTGGTATGTACGCGAAAGAGTCATTGACTACACTGGGTGTATGGAAAGCGGTTCAAACTCACGTCGCACCAGCAAAGAATGTGCGCTTAGCTTTGGCGTTGGTTGAACGTGGAGAAGCGCCTTTAGGTGTGGTCTACAAAACCGATGCTCAGTTAACTGATAAAGTCAAAATTGTCGGCGAATTTGCGAGTGATACGCATGCGGCTATTGTTTACCCGGCTGCAATTGTGAATGATTCTACTGAGTCGGAGCAGTTCTTCCAGTACCTAAAATCGGACGAAGCCGCACGCGTTTTTGCTCAATATGGCTTTCAGCAATAAACCGGCCTTCAATTATAGGAACGAAGCGTGACAGAACTGGAATACCAAGCCTTAATGTTAAGCCTCAAAGTAGGCGCGTACGCAGTACTTTGGCTGATTCCTCTCGGCGTTTTTCTTGCTTGGCTACTTTCTCGAAAAACGTTCTTTGGTAAATCGATTCTCGATAGCTTAATTCATTTACCACTGGTATTGCCGCCAGTGGTAATCGGCTATTTGTTGTTGATTTCTTTAGGACGACAAGGGTTCCTTGGAAAGTGGCTCTATGAAAACTTAGGGGTAGTCTTTAGCTTTAATTGGAAAGGGGCAGTAGTCGCTTGTCTTGTCGTGGCTTTGCCTTTGATGGTTCGTTCAGTACGCTTAAGCTTAGATAGCGTCGACCCTAAATTGGAGCACGCAGCCTCTACGTTAGGCGCTTCTCCTTTAAAAGTGTTTCTCACCGTCACGTTACCACTGACCATTCCCGGAATTATTACGGGCACGATGCTGTCATTTGCTCGTAGTCTTGGCGAATTCGGGGCGACGATCAGTTTCGTCTCTAACATTCCGGGTGAGACCCAAACGATTCCGCTGGCAATGTACAACTTTATTGAAACGCCAGGTGCAGAAATGCAGGCGGCTCGTCTGTGTATCATTTCTATCGCGTTAGCCTTGTCTACATTAATGATCTCTGAATGGCTAAATCGTAAAGCGGCAAGCAGATTGGGTGCGAAGCAATGACGATTAAAGTCCAATTTAAACAAATGCTTGGTGAGACTGACTTCGACATCAAACTTAAGTTACCTTGTAACGGAATTAGTGCCTTGTTTGGACGATCTGGTGCAGGTAAAACGACGTTGATTAACATCATCAGCGGATTGGTCACTCCAAGGCAAGGGTATGTTGCGGTTGGTGAGCATGTTTTGTTTGACAGTGAACAGGGAATCAACCTACCAACGCACAAGCGTGGTATTGGTTATGTGTTTCAGGATTCACGTTTGTTTCCTCACTATTCGGTTCAAGGCAATTTGTTATATGGCGTTAAAGAAAAAGATGACGAGTATTTTGATGCAGTCACCGAACTCTTGTCTATCAAACCGTTACTAAAGCGCTTTCCGGTATCACTTTCTGGTGGTGAAAAGCAACGTGTTGCGATTGCGCGCGCATTGCTATCTAAGCCCAATTTGCTTTTGATGGATGAGCCACTTGCCTCACTCGATATGCCAAGAAAGCGTGAGGTAATGCCTTTTCTCGAGGAGTTGTCGGAGAAGGTAAATATCCCTATTATCTATGTCACACACAGTCTCCAGGAAATTTTAAGGCTTGCTCAGCACCTTGCAATTATTGACCAAGGTAAAATTTCGAGTTCAGGTAAACTTGAGGAAGTGTGGGCTTCTCATGCTATGCGTCCATGGCAATCTTTCTCAGATCAAAGCAGCTTATTTGAAGGCCGGATTGCTGAACATCATGAACGTTATGCACTGACTTGTATCAGCCTTGCACCTAATGTATTCCTGTGGGTGCAAAAGATTGACGGAACACCAGACACGCCAATACGCTTGCAAGTGCGTGCCAACGACGTTTCTATCACGCTCGAGCAACCCAAGGCGACGTCGATTCGAAATATTTTGCCTGCTATTGTCGATTCCATTGAGGCGTTTAACGCAGCCGATGACAAGCAGAGTATTAATGTATCACTCAAGCTAGACGAGAAATGTTATTTGTGGGCAACGATCACACCGTGGGCCCTTGATGATCTCAACCTAAAAGTTGGTAGCCGTGTTTTTGCACAAATTAAAGGTGTCAGTGTGACACAAAAAGATATGGCACTAGCGCCTCATTAACCGTTTAGACTGATTTACGCTTCATGATCAAAAAAGGCCGCAAAGTGCGGCCTTTGTTACTAGAAGAATGTCGGAATTACTTCGCGAATACTTCTTTGAATTCACGCTTAAGAAGTGGGTCACGACGTGCTTTCTTAAGTTGCTTAACCATGTCTTTCACACAGTTGTGAAGCACATTATCAAGTAGTTGAGCACGGTATTCTTCTTTATCTTCATCTGTCATGTTTTCTGGCAGATTAAGAGTCGGAAACTCTTCCATCACATTAATACCAGCGAATGCTTGGCCTACAGAAACTAGAGCATGAAACTGTTCAAAGTTGTCTAGAATGTTCTGTGCACTTGCTGGCATTTCGTCCCATGATTCACGTACCGCTTCTTCAGACACTTCATGGATAGAGGTAACCATTTCGAACATTTGCTCTGGAACTTCGTCAAATTCGATAACTTTACGTAGCTCTGGAGAAATGCTGGCTAGATCGATTTTTTTACTTTCGCTGTTAGTTGCTTCTGACATGGTGTGTCTCTCATTACAAAAAGGCGGGAATATTAATACCAAATGCATCAAATAGCTATACCCATTAATCCACAAGATGACCAAAGTGAATGAGTTTGTTGAACTTCTGCTCACAGGCCATGATTAGATAGGGTAACGTCCAGTCTAACTGCTTTATGCAATGGATTCCG
>NZ_JADDYG010000445.1:52952-53596 GCF_015163535.1 Vibrio sp. OPT46
GCTTTCGCTGTTAGTTGCTTCTGACATGGTGTGTCTCTCATTACAAAAAGGCGGGAATATTAATACCAAATGCATCAAATAGCTATACCCATTAGTCCGCAAGATGACCAAAGTGAATGAGTTTGTTGAACTTCTGCTCACAGGCCATGATTAGATAGGGTAACGTCCAGTCTAACTGCTTTATGCAATGGATTCCGTGATATTCAAACAAAAATATAGCACTTAATTATGAGTCGAATGCAACAACTCTATGAGTATGGTATATGTTTAATAAAGACATAATTAAAAATGGAACGCGTTATGCAACCGACAGGGACATCGATGCGAATCCTTCTGGTTGACGATGTTCAGCTAGACAGGATGCAGTTGGCTATTCGTCTAAAGCAACTTGGACATATTGTAAAAGCCGTAGGTAGTGGACTAGAGGCGTTAAATACCTACGAGAGTTTTGATCCGGAACTGGTGTTACTCGATATATCAATGCCAGATATGAACGGTTTTGAAGTCTCTCTTCATATAAGAGAAACGTTTCCGGATTGGATCCCTATTATTTTCTTGAGTAGTCACGAAGAGCCAGAAATGATTGCTAAAGCCATAGACGCGGGCGGTGATGACTATTTAATTAAGCCGGTAGATAAACTGGT
>NZ_JADDYG010000445.1:53606-54164 GCF_015163535.1 Vibrio sp. OPT46
GTTTGAAGTCTCTCTTCATATAAGAGAAACGTTTCCGGATTGGATCCCAATTATTTTCTTGAGTAGTCACGAAGAGCCAGAAATGATTGCTAAAGCCATAGACGCGGGCGGTGATGACTATTTAATTAAGCCGGTAGATAAACTGGTACTGAACTCTAAACTTATCGCAATGCAGCGTATTGCTCATATGAGACGAGAGCTTAAGCAAGCGACAGCTCAATTGGAGCAAGTTAATCAACTTTTGACTCAGCAAGCGAATGAAGATGGCCTAACCAAACTCTATAACCGCCGTTATATCGACCATAAGTTGGAATCGATGGTTGCATGGCATGGCCGTCACAATATGCCAATGGCTTTGATTCTATTGGACGTCGATTTTTTTAAACCGTTTAATGATAATTACGGTCATATTGAAGGCGACCGTTGCTTGCAAGCGATTGCGAATCAACTCAAGGCTACTTTTTGTCGCTCTGGGGAATATGTAGGTCGATATGGTGGAGAAGAGTTTGTTGTGTTGCTAGGGTGTACCGACACTCAAACAGCAGAAAGAGAAGCCGA
>NZ_JADDYG010000445.1:54174-56360 GCF_015163535.1 Vibrio sp. OPT46
AAAGGCGACGTTTTGTCGCTCTGGGGAATATGTAGGTCGATATGGTGGAGAAGAGTTTGTTGTGTTGCTAGGGTGTACCGACACTCAAACAGCAGAAAGAGAAGCCGAGCGTATACAAGAGGCTATGTATTTTCTCGATTACCCACATGAGTATTCTAGTGTGTCAAATAGAGTGACAGTGTCACAGGGTGTTTTTGTTTTTCAACCAACAGGGAAAGAAGTGCAATCAGACTTGTATGCAACCGTTGATAAAGCACTATATACATCAAAATCTTTGGGAAGAAACACACATACTGTAGTTAATTCTTTTTAAAACAAAGTCTTATGAATACCACTTTTTTGTTGCGTTGTCACGTTTTGGTAATTCTTTTAAAGTTAACTCAAGTAAGATAAGCAAACAGTACGAACGGATGTCGCAATCGGGCGTATACCTTATACCTTTGATTAGATAGATAACATCGGGATAGTGGCAACGATGAGTGCAGTTGTTATGCTGATGGGGAAGTTCGGTTTTGTTTTAAACCCGGACAAGCTTGTTAACTTTCACTATTGGTGAGGGTCTAACGAAGCTTTATGCAGTTACGTCCGGCCTTTTTCGCTTTGTAAAGTGCTTCGTCCGCTAATTTAATGACGTCCAGAGGAGCTTGCCCATTCCGGCTATCAGCAACTCCGAAACTTGCGGTAACAAAAACCGACTTTCTTTTCGAACTGTTGCTACCACGACGTTTTTGTCCTTGTTTATGGTTCTCAGGGCGAGATTCTTCATCGCGTAATATCATCTCGTATTCTGCAATCGATTTACGAGCTTCTTCCAAAAAGTTCTTACATTCGTCAGCGTATTTGCCTTTAAAAACGATGGTAAATTCTTCTCCGCCAAATCGATAAACTTTTGCGCCTGGGGTTTTAGTGAGGCGCGAAGCGACCATTTTTAGAACGTCATCACCAGTATCGTGACCGTAGGTGTCGTTAAACTTTTTAAAATGGTCAACATCAAGCATTGCGATCGTGAACTTCTTACCCATGTGTTTTAGATCGAGATCAAGTGCACGTCTGCTCGGAATCAGCGTTAGGCTATCGGTGAAAGCCAGTTGATGGCTAGCGGAAGCGGCATAAATAATGATAAGCAGCCCTGTTAGCGTAAACATGGTGCTTGATATGTACTGCACATCAAAGAAAATGAACGTCGCAGACGCCAATACCATGGCAGAGTAGGTCATCGCATGGATAATTTCATTCTTCTTTAAAACAAGAATTCCAAGAAAACAGACAATACCCACGCAATATAAAACAAGAATTAAAGGCAGTTTAGAGACCGTCGGTACAATAAATAAAATACCGCTTGTCCATTGTTCAAACCCTCCTTCAACGTAATATGCTAGCGTTAGATAAGACCAAAGAACGAACATTGCTAACATCAAGATGTAAGTCAACATGGCTCTGGAGTCAAAACCTTCTTTACTAAACAAAAATACCGTAAGAAACGAGACAGGAAGTAACGTGGCTAAAATGGTTAGCTCAAGTAAAGCGGTACCACTTTGAAGCGGGACTTGTAGGCGGTGCTGTATCACGAAATAGGCTAGCAACATTGCCAAGCACACCATGGACTCTCTGCCTTGCTTAAATGAATAACAAAGGAGTAGCGCACAACCTAATAGTATATACGGCAAGTTTGCGGCAATGCCCCAGTTTGCCTGAGTCATCTGAATAATGCTGTCCATGCCCGAACTCACTATGCCCAGTAGCAAAAAAGGGAATAAGAATCTGAAGCCTGATGAAGTCATTGACGATGAGGACATCTATTACAAACTGCCTGAAAATAGTTGACTATATAATTGGTTAGGTAAATCGTTTTATCAATATGGATATTTATCCGTTATTGAATTTCGAACTTTGAGAACTAGCAAGAATACGTCTATTTGTTCCTTTTCCCAAGTATTTTGGAAGACATTACGGCAAAAAGAGAGAGATTGATTAAATTAAGAGCAATCAATAAGTTGTTATAAACAAGTCGTTGCTATACTCATTTCATAGGAAAAAGGAGATTTACAGATGCAGATAAGCTCAGATGTGCACAATTACATGGAAACCTTAGTAGGCCAGGTTCTCAGTTTGCCCGAATTTTTAGAACAGTATGACAACGAACAGTTAGCCGATATTGCTTGCCTTGCGCTTATCCAGCTCAAGCC
>NZ_JADDYG010000445.1:56370-62820 GCF_015163535.1 Vibrio sp. OPT46
CTACATGGAAACATTAGTAGGCCAGGTTCTCAGTTTGCCCGAATTTTTAGAACAGTATGACAACGAACAGTTAGCCGATATTGCTTGCCTTGCGCTTATCCAGCTCAAGCCTGTCTATATCCGTCATGATATTGATTTTTTGTCTTCACTTCCTGAACAAAAATTAAGCCAGTTTAAGCAAAGCGCGGATATAGCGGTGAAAAACGCCGCAGAAATGGTGAAAGAAGACAGGCGTAAGAACCGAGAGTATGATGTGCCTGTAATTTTTTCCCATACTAGTTATGATGATGATAAAGAGTTGGATTGGTATGAAAAACCGATCCTTAACGTTAATATTAAGTAAGAGTCGCTCAGTTGACTAGTGAGCTGACCCAAGGAGGAATCGTGGGATTTTTTTCGCGTTTGTTTGGTGGTAGTGAGAAAACGGTTGAAGCCAAAAATATCGAACCAGTTGAATATAAAGGTTTCCTTATTTACCCAGAGAGCCTTTCAGAGGGCGGACAATATCGCATCGCTGGTCGAATAGAAAAGCATGACAATGATGAAGTGAAAACACATCGGTTTATTCGCTCCGATTTGCTTGGCTCAGAGCAAGATGCCAATGACCTTATGTTGAAGAAATCTCAAATGTTTATTGATCAAATGGGCGATAAAATCTTCGACTAGCAATTTACTGCAATTTGATTCCAGTCATCTTAAAAAGAGCCATTAGTGTATATGCTAGTGGCTCTTTCTTTTTAACGCTTAAATCTCTGTTAAGTCAGTATTTAATCGTTACCTGATTAGACCTCAGTCTAGTACGGTGTTGCGTTGTTATTTTTCGTGCACAGAGCGACAATCATTCATTACTTAGCGTTATATGTAATGAAATTTAGTATTTAAATTACAAAACACTTGAAGTAATGAGACGCGTTCGATACAAACAGAATAATAACAGGGCTGTTAGTCAAGGTGTTATTGTGCAAATGGGTGTCCCCAAACATCATCTTTCGTTTGCAATTGTCTTGCGTGGTAAACAGATAGAAATAAAAAAGAATTAGAGTAGAGCGACGCTCTGTTTTGGGACTAATTTATTGATATGTATACAAGGAGTATGCGTTTTGCAAATCGGTGTACCTAAAGAGATACTCGCGGGTGAATCGCGAGTGGCTGCATCGCCGAAGTCGGTTGAGCAGTTAATAAAATTGGGATTCGATGTCGCGATTGAATCCCAAGCGGGGGTGCTAGCGAGTTTCGATGATGCCGCTTATGAAGCAGCTGGTGCGAAAATCCTTTCTAGTGAAGAAGTTTGGGCATCTGGCCTTATTTTAAAAGTTAATGCGCCAATTGTGGATGATGAGCAAGGCATTGACGAAATTGCGTTACTGCAAGATGGAGCAACACTGGTTAGCTTTATTTGGCCGGCTCAAAATGCTGAGTTGATGGAACAACTTTCAAGTAAGAACATTAACGTTCTTGCCATGGATTCCGTTCCTCGTATCTCACGTGCACAAGCCTTAGACGCGCTATCTTCGATGGCTAATATCGCTGGTTATCGTGCAGTGGTTGAGGCAGCTCATGAGTTTGGTCGTTTCTTTACAGGTCAAATTACGGCTGCCGGTAAAGTACCTCCAGCGAAAGTATTGGTTGCGGGTGCTGGCGTCGCTGGCTTGGCGGCTATCGGTGCTGCAGGTAGCTTAGGTGCCATTGTCCGTGCGTTTGACGTCCGCCCAGAAGTAAAAGAGCAAGTTGAATCGATGGGCGCTGAGTTCCTGACCGTTGACTTTCAAGAAGAGTCAGGCTCTGGGGATGGCTACGCAAAAGAAATGTCTGATGACTTCAACAAAAAAGCGGCAGAGTTATACGCAGAGCAAGCTAAAGATGTTGATATCATTATTACGACCGCGCTCATCCCTGGTAAACCTGCGCCGAAGTTGATCACCAAAGAAATGGTCGACAGCATGAAAGCGGGCAGTGTAATTGTCGACTTGGCAGCTGCTAATGGTGGTAACTGTGAATATACAGTGAAAGACCAAGTTATCATGACGGATAACGGCGTAAAAATTGTTGGTTACACTGACATGGTTGGTCGTTTGCCAACACAATCTTCTCAGCTTTACGCGACAAACCTTGTCAATCTTCTAAAACTGCTGTGTAAAGAGAAAGATGGCAACATCAATATTGATTTTGAAGATGTTGTTATCCGTGGCGTTACCGTGGTGAAAGAAGGTGAAGTTACTTGGCCAGCGCCACCAATTCAGGTTTCAGCTCAGCCGCAAGTGAAACAAGAACAGCCTGTGAAGCCAGAGCCTAAAGTAGAAGAACCTACGTCTCCAACGAAGAAAATTATTGGTATGGCAGCGGCTGTTGGAGCCTTTGCATGGGTTGCATCGGTTGCTCCAGCAGCGTTTCTTTCTCACTTTACTGTATTTGTTCTAGCGTGTGTTGTCGGATACTACGTAGTATGGAATGTTACCCATGCACTTCATACTCCACTAATGTCAGTAACGAATGCTATCTCTGGCATTATTGTCGTTGGTGCATTACTGCAAATTGGACAAGGTAATGGCGTCGTTTCATTTCTATCTTTTATTGCCGTATTGATCGCGAGTATCAATATCTTCGGTGGTTTCACCGTCACCAAGCGTATGCTTGAAATGTTCCGCAAAGATAAATAGGAGTCACAATGTCTGCAGGATTAGTACAAGCAGCTTACATTGTTGCTGCATTATTTTTCATCATGAGTTTGGCGGGGCTTTCAAAGCAAGAGTCTGCTCGTAATGGTAACTACTACGGTATCGCTGGTATGACGATCGCGCTAATAGCGACGATCTTTAGCCCAGATGCGCAAGGTTTTGGTTGGATCATTATCGCGATGGCGATAGGTGGTGCGATCGGTATTTTCTATGCGAAGAAAGTAGAAATGACCGAGATGCCAGAACTGGTTGCGATTCTACACAGCTTTGTAGGTTTAGCTGCGGTTTTAGTTGGCTACAACAGTTACCTAGATGCGCCAGAAGCAGCAACACATGCTGAGCATGTTATCCACCTTGTAGAAGTATTCTTGGGTGTGTTCATCGGTGCCGTAACTTTCACCGGTTCAATTGTCGCATTTGGTAAGCTGCGTGGTGTGATTTCTTCGTCGCCACTTAACCTGCCTCATAAGCACAAAATGAACCTCGCAGCGGTTGTTATTTCTACGCTTCTTATGATCTACTTCGTAAAAGCAGATGGCAGCATGTTCGCTCTTATTGTGATGACTTTGATCGCGTTCGCATTCGGCTACCATTTAGTCGCTTCAATCGGTGGTGCTGATATGCCAGTTGTTGTCTCTATGTTGAACTCATACTCAGGTTGGGCAGCAGCGGCAGCAGGTTTCATGCTCGCAAATGATCTATTGATTGTAACAGGTGCTTTGGTAGGTTCATCAGGTGCGATTCTTTCTTACATCATGTGTAAAGCAATGAACCGTTCGTTTATCAGTGTTATTGCCGGTGGTTTTGGTCAAGAGATAGTGATTTCAGGTGACGAAGAGCAGGGCGAATATCGTGAAACAACGGCTGAAGAAGTTGCAGAGATGTTGAAGAACTCAAAATCAGTAATCATCACTCCAGGATATGGCATGGCAGTAGCTCAGGCACAATACCCTGTTCATGAAATTACTGATGTACTTCGTTCACAAGGTATTGAAGTTCGCTTTGGGATTCACCCAGTAGCGGGTCGTCTACCGGGGCATATGAATGTGTTACTCGCTGAAGCAAAAGTACCGTATGATATCGTTCTTGAAATGGATGAAATCAATGATGACTTTGCAGAAACCGATACCGTATTGGTTATCGGTGCTAACGATACGGTCAACCCAGCCGCACTGGAAGATCCGAACAGCCCAATCGCTGGTATGCCCGTATTGGAGGTATGGAACGCGAAAAACGTAGTGGTATTCAAGCGCTCAATGAATACTGGTTACGCAGGAGTACAGAACCCACTGTTCTTCAAAGAAAATACATCAATGCTATTTGGTGATGCGAAAGAAAGTGTTGAGTCTATTTTTAAAGCACTTTAACCATTCTTGATTTAAAACTATACAGGGTCAGCAATCGCTGGCCCTTTTTTGTTCCGTTTCAATGTTATAGTAATGCAAATCCTTCTGTTAGCAGATGTCAATTGCTTGTAGATTGATGTATAGTTTTGGCTAATGTAACAAGTGACGGTAACAGTTTGATTAAAAAGTTTTTGCTCGGTTTTGCAACTGTATTGCCGCTTTTTTCGGCACCTGCATTTTCCGATTCACTACCAGAAAGAATAGATACGTTTACAGAGCTATTTAACTATGAAGTAGCTCTTAAGTCGTACGATATTCGTATTCTGCAATCAAATTATCCTACCAAGTTACTTGCGCCAGATTCGCTTCTGCCGCAAACGTCTGACTATCCGTTAAAAGATATCCAACAGCTTTACAGCTTGGCGAATACTTGTCGTGGCAAATTACCATTAAGTCCTTTAATTACTGAGCCTTTAGTATTTACAAGGGCGATTTGTAAAGGGACGCAGCTGACACCTCGTTGGTTCTCGCGTAGTGGTCTCATTCACCCTGGTGGTGGGACGTATGCGGCACGTTATGTGGATAAGTATCCAGAACTCAAACCCAAACTATCTCAGTACATGCATATAAAAGAGCGTGATAACGAGGAAGGGGATGAGTTGCTAGAAAGCTTGAAAAACATGGATGACGACGCCATTAATGCTTTGATTGCAGGCGCGAGCATGTTTATTGAAGGTAACGAACTTTGGTTAAGACGTGGTGACCGTTACTTTGTTTTCGAGAAAGATATCTGGCAAGAGAACGTAGCGAATGCGGGTCTGTCATACGCTCTAGCGTCTCAAAGCAAAAGTTGCTTTGTTAAACGAGGTAATATTTGTTGGGATGTAGAAGATCACTCGCAAGTTTTGCGGATCAGTATGATCATACTGGTAATCGCCAATATTCTTTTGGTGATTGGTTGGGCGGTGTACCGTTGGAATAGTAAGCGAGAAGAACTACGTAGTAGAATGCTCGTGTTGCAAATTTTAACGCATGAGCTCAGAACACCGATTGCATCTCTGTCACTAACGGTTGAGGGCTTTCGTCGAGAGTTCGAGCATTTGCCTGAAAGTGTGTATGACGAATTCCGCAGATTGTGTGAAGATACGCGCCGCCTGCGTCAATTGGCAGAAGCGAGTAAAGATTATTTGCAATCTGATAACCAAATGCTTGCAACAGACTGGGTACCATCCGTTGCAGATTGGTTAGAATTTAAGATCGAAGAAGAATTTGATAGTGCCGTGCTTTTTAACATCAATGAAGATGTGGCTGCTAAAGTTAATGTGTACTGGTTAGGAACTTGTATCGATAACTTGCTTCGTAATGCGCTTAAGTACGGTGTCGCACCGGTTGAATTGGATGTCTCAACTAGTGAAGAAAAAATAGTATTCCAAGTCCGAGATGCAGGAGGCCTAACGGCTAAAGATTGGGCAAATTTGAAGAAACCGTTCGTAAGTAAGAGCGGGTTAGGACTTGGATTAACAATCGTTGAATCTATGGTAGGCCGCATGGGCGGAAAAATGTCCTTAATGGGACCACCTACAACTTTTATATTGGAGATACCTTGTGAAACAGACACTGCTTCTCGTTGAGGACGATAAAAACTTGGCTGACGGCCTGTTAGTAAGCCTGGAACAAGCAGGATATGAGTGTTTACATGTGGAGCGTATTGCAGACGTAGAGCCACAATGGAAAAAAGCTGACTTGGTAATTCTCGATCGCCAACTCCCAGATGGTGACTCTGTACAATGTCTCCCAGAATGGAAACAGATTAAAGACGTACCAGTTATCTTGTTAACGGCACTTGTTACCGTAAAAGATAAAGTTGCAGGCCTTGATTCCGGCGCGAACGACTACTTAACAAAGCCTTTTGCTGAGGCGGAGCTTTTTGCGAGAATCCGTGCACAGCTACGAGCACCGGATTCAGCAGAACAAAGCAACGCTGATAAAGTGATTACAAAAGACTTAGAGATTGACCGCTCGACTCGTGAAGTGACTTATAAAGACGAGCTAATTACGCTTACTCGAACAGAGTTTGATTTGCTGCTATTTTTGGCGTCAAACTTAGGTCGCGTGTTTACTCGTGATGAGCTGCTTGACCACGTTTGGGGTTACAATCACTTCCCGACAACACGTACGGTTGATACACATGTACTACAGCTTCGTCAAAAACTGCCAGGACTGGAAATTGAAACACTTCGTGGTGTTGGCTACAAGATGAAAGCATAAGTCGTAATGAAAATACTACTCCCTGTAGTTGTCTCATTAGCGTTAGTGAAACCAGTCCATGCGATGGACTGGTTTCAAACTAACACGCCTTTAACACAGGCACATCAACACTTACTTGAAGATGATCTTGCGGGTATGTTCAACTCTCTTGTTGAACTCTG
>NZ_JADDYG010000445.1:62830-66084 GCF_015163535.1 Vibrio sp. OPT46
CTCTCATTAGCGTTAGTGAAACCAGTCCATGCAATGGACTGGTTTCAAACTAACACGCCTTTAACACAGGCACATCAACACTTACTTGAAGATGATCTTGCGGGTATGTTCAACTCTCTTGTTGAACTCTGGCAAACGGAACCAAGTAAAGATTTGACTCCTCACCTTAATGATCTTCTTGGTCAGTCACTATCTAAAAACTGTGGCAAGGCTCTCACTGGTGTAACGCTGCCTGATTGGATAAGTGGTGTGAACGTTATTCGTCAGACTATTCAAAGCCCTGGGCGAGATACATTTAGATTGGTGATCAAGCTAAGAGCTACAACTGACATCGAAAATATTTCATTTAATCGATGGGTGGATGATTCTATATCCGCGGACAGTTCATTCAGCTATGAACAACAGCCGAACGGGACAGAACTTGCCAACGAGCGTAGTTACTCGAAACGCTATAACTTAACAGGCAAGCTTGAAGCTGGTTTATATCACTTAACCGTTGTTTCTACTGATAAACAAGAGTATCGAACTTGGGTAATACTTGGAGATTCAAACTCTTCTCAATATGTTCGTTGGACATCTAAAGAGAATTGGAAAGTAGAAAAGAGCGCACTTCGTAATCCCCATTGTCCATTACCGCAACTTGAAGTTGGTTTGTATGACTACATTGATGGCCAGTACGAGCAAATGTGGAAAAAGACTTATGAGTCTAACTATCCAAATTCATTGGAGCTAGCGGGTGTCCCAAACGATAGATACGTATTGGCGGTAAGTATCAATAGTCGCCGTTGGCAGGGCGATATAATTGTTGAGCAGGCTCAAACTATTAGCCGAACCTATGATCTTTCCCAGGAAGAATAGTTAAAGAAATACTACTTGTGCCGATAAAGGTTCAGGACGAACTAAAATCACAAGTGTAGTATGAAAAACAAATATAAAATTCTTGCCACTTCTGTTGCTACTATTCTTTTCGCTAATGCTGCCTCTGCTGCTACTTATGCGATAGAGGCTCGTAGTGATGCAATGGGTGGCGTTGGTACCGTATCAGCAACTTATCTAACTGCGCCTTTTTTCAACCCCGCTCTTACTGCGATTTATCGTCGAAATGACGATGCAGGCATGATCGTGCCAAGTTTTGGTGGCAGCTACGATGATCAATATGATCTAGTTGATGAGATCGAACGCATCAGCAAATTAACAGACGTCGATGAAATCAAAAAATCGATGGATGCTATCGATGGGAAAAAGACAGACTTTGATCTTGGTGGTGTCGTTGCCATTGGTATCCCCAACAAATTCTTATCTGCAACTGCATACGGTAAGCTATACACTGAATCATTCGTACAACCAAATGTTGATACCTTAGGTACTAATCCATTAGATGATAGCTATGTACAAGGTGTTTCTATTGGCGTGGCTGAAGCTGGTATTTCACTTGCTAAATACACTAATTTCATGAACCAACACCTTTCTTTTGGTGTTACTCCTAAACTTCAGCGTATATACACGTACTCATACGCCACGAGTTTTCAGAATTTTGATACTAAAGACTTACGTGAAAATGAGACCGCGGAAACGATGTTTAACTTAGACGCAGGCGCACTTTGGTTCTTTGGCCCATATCGTCTCGGTATTTCAGCAAAAAATTTGATTGGAAGAGACGTTAAAACAAAATCATTCCAGTATGGCAGTGATACGATAAAATCATACGAATATAGCATGCGTCCTGTATACACTGTTGGGGCTGGGATTGTTGCCGATTACTTTACGATGAGTGTTGACTACGATCTCAACGAAGAAAAACGTTTTTCATCCTTTGATGATAATACGCAAATGATTCGAGCTGGTATTGAATTTGATATTTTGCGTCAAATGGCATTACGAGCAGGGTATATGAAGAACTTAGCTCGAAGTAATGACGAAGGAACCATGACTGCTGGTATCGGGTTGTCTCCACTTAAGTTGTTCGAATTGGATATCGCAGCTCAGTACACAAACGAGAACGCTATGGGGGCATCCATTAATTTCCTTGCTACCTATTAATTGAATCGTTATAGTCAGCTCCTCAAAATGAGGAGCTTTTTATGTTTGACGATTTACCCCCTCTATCTCACCAAGAGCAACAACAAGCTGTAGAGAGAATTCAAGAATTGATGGCGAAGGGCACAAGTACTGCAGAAGCTATCAAAATTGTTGCAGAACGGATTCGATCTGAGTACGCAGAAAAACAACAGCAACAAAACTAATCAATTCATGGACAGGGCATACGCCCTGTTTTTTTGCCTTTCTATTTTCTATTCCTTTACATTCCCAAACACCACCCTGGTTACGCTGTAACTACAATTTACTATACCTATATGATTTTAATCTTGTTCAATTACCTTTAAGACTAAATAGTGAGTTGGTAAAATTTTACCTCATTATGTTAACCTTGGTTTGCATAGTGCAGGTAATTAGGCATTTTTTAAAGAACTTATAAATTAAACTCTATTATATCAATTGTTTACCTCGGTCTTTTAATCTGCCAACCATATTGGTCGCGATTGATCTTGTAATTTAATTACAAAGCCCAAGAGAGCTTCGTTCTCAGACAGAAGATTATGCTAAAAAAAGAAAAAAGAGACACCGTAACTTATAACGATAATTAAACTAGAGTTATTAAATAAGCGATATAAGAACAGTAAGCACTCGCAGACATATGTAATAGATGAATCGAAATTCATCTTATTGAGCTGCTTTTTTAGCCGAAATACGTCTCCTGGATTTGAGCGGAGCGTTACATATTGAATATGCTTAATCTAAAGTAGTTTTACTAAACTAGGCGACGTTGAAGTGGATAATATGAATCCTCAAGAGTAGTAGAAATCAAGAGCAGTAACGCGCATTACAACGTAACGTTTCCTGGCATCCTTCCTGTTAAATAGTCCGATAATTAGAGAAGAAATTGGAAAAACATCGTTTATCTTTGGATGAGAGGAAGCAACAAGGTTGCAATGAAAACTATTTGCCTGTTTTAAACTAAACTCCTTTAACTATCATGTAGCAGTAGTTTTGATGTTGTGTTCGCTCTATGTGGACTAGACTTAATATGAGAACAAAAACTAACCTAGGGAGGAATGATGGGTTATAAGCACGTTTTGGTTGCTGTCGACTTATCTCAATCTAGCCAAGCCGTTATCGAAAAAGCAATAATGCAAGCAGATAACTCAAGCAGCAAACTCTCATTTGTTTACGTAGATGTTGATCGGATAGTCATG
>NZ_JADDYG010000044.1:0-764 GCF_015163535.1 Vibrio sp. OPT46
GAAGTCACAGCGACAGCCAAAGCTTTTACCAGCTTATTCATTTTCATTATTACTCTCCGTGTAGTCGTTTCACGATTGGGGATTTACATCATGTTAAATCTTTATTAACAACACATTCCCTAGAGCAATTGAAATGCCAACTTTTAACCCTTTGTATTTATTGAACTAAGTGCTGAAATACATCAAAAATGAGCAAAATCATGCTGATTTGATAGCAAAGTAATGAGCAAGATCTTGCTCATTGAAGAGAAGAAGGTTACACGCCTAGATCGCAAAAGGTTAATAAAATGTGATCAATACGAAACAAATGCCTAATTCGCTAATAAGCAATATTTTGCCGACGTGATTTTGGATTGAACTGCAACTAGTGAGCATTTTAACAATAAAAACAAAAAGCGTATCATTCTAAGCTGCTCACTTTATCAGCTGAGGTTTATAGCCTAAACGACTACAAATAGCACAAAAATACAGCAAAGCAAGCCATGTTACAGAAATGAAAAGTCATTTATTCTAATTTTGAATTTAAAAAGCAGCTCGATCCACCAGTTCAGAAACAAACATTGACCGTATCAACTTATTTTCTACTTCGGGGTTGTGCCAATGGCCCTATGTTCGTTAGGGTAACAACACACCAAGGCAAACGTATTCCTTGGTATTTTTTCGTCATTAAGGATCACCCATGTCAGCAACTGCGCAATTACAATTCGCTTTAAAACGCCCATCTGGCGTTGCTGCTGCGATCCTCCTGCTCTCTCTGAAACTGA